>DATLGQ010000203.1:0-5624 GCA_035540435.1 Fimbriimonadaceae bacterium | reverse complement strand
GTCCCAGCCGTACTCGATCCCCTTCAGCTCAACCTGATAATCCCCGGGCTCGAGTTCGACCACGAGACCGTCCTCCTCCGAGCCCAGCACCGAAACGTCCCCGATCCAGATTCGGCCGCTGGGGAAATGCGCTTCGCCCATCGGCAGCCACTCGGTCTCGACCCCGACGGACTCCTCGACAGCCGGCTCTTCGCGCGTGGATGAGAAGAACTCGTCAAGCGTGCTGGCCATTTGCTCCACTTAGGTTGTAGCGGTGCACCTCATGTTCCCCGTTCCGCTATCGCGACCGCCGCCGCCAGCCCCCGTTCATGGCTGATACTCAGGTGGAGTGTGAGCCCTGCCGGCAGATCCCCCATCACCGCCACCGGCTTGCCAGTCGACTCGCTCAGCACTTCCACGCTCTGCCAAGTCAACGGCGTCCCCAGTGCCTTTGCAATTGCCTCTTTGGCCGCCCATCTCCCTGCCACCTGCTGGGGAGAGTGGCAAAACTCACGCTCCGGGCCGGTCAGAACCCGCCTCAAAAAGCGAGGGTTTTGCATCGCACGCTCGATCCGCGCGACCTCCACCACGTCGAGACCGACGCCCACGATCACGCGTTCGCCTCCGAGAGCATCTCGGCCAGGTCCACGAGCCGAACCTCCTCCTCCGTCACCGACTTCACCGAGGCATCCAGCATGATCCGGCAGAAGGGGCAGGACACCGCGATCGTCTTCGCCCCCGTCGCGAGCAGCTCCTCTGCGCGCCGATTGCCGGGCCTTTGGTCGGGCGCCTCCTCCATCCACATGCGGCCGCCTCCGGCCCCGCAGCACAGGGTCTTTCGCCCGTGGTGCGCGGGTTCACTCAGAGCTCCGTGCCGCATCGGCCCGATCTCGGGAGACGCCCCGTTTAGCTGCGTCCGCTCCCCCAGCAGCGAGCGCGGCGCGTCGCTCTGATCGTTCACTCGCGCCAGATAGCACGGATCGTGATAGACCGTCCCATCCGCCCCCGCCGCCCTCAGCTTGCCTTGTCGAATCAACTCCGCCAACAGCTCCGTATGGTGCACCACCTCGTACCGCCCCTCGAACTGCGGGTACTCGTTGCGGAGCGTGTTCATGCAGTGGGGGCAGGTCGTCACGATCTTGCGCACCCCGTACTTCTCGAACACCGGCACCAGCCCCTGAGCCTGCTCCTGGAACAGGAACTCCTCCCCAATCCTTCGGGCGGGATCCCCCGTGCAGCGCTCCTCATTGCCGAGACAGGCGAAGTCCACCCCCGCCCTGGACAGCAGCCCCGCAAAGGCCCGGGTCGTGCGGATGGCGCCTAGGTCCGTCGCGCCCGCACAACCGACCCAGAATAGGTACTCGAACGAACCCTTCTCCCGCGCCAGCGGCACGTCCAGATCTTTCATCCAGCCCTCTCGATCCGTTGCTCCGCCCCAGGCGCTGCCAGTAGAACCGATCTGCCTCAGCACGAGCGCTCCAGAGCCGGCTAGCCGCCCCTCCGCGACCAGGTTCCTCCGGGCATCCACGATCAGATCCACGTGCCGGATGAGCACTGGGCAGGCCTCTACGCAGGCGTTGCAGGTGGTGCAAGCCCAAAGCGCCTCCTCGCTCACCGCATCCGCCACCGCCTCTTGGGTTACCTCTGCTCGCCGAAGGTCCTGCACCACCTGCTTCGGGTTGAGGACCTTGCCCACGTTCCAAGCCGGGCAAACTTCCGTACAGCGCCCACACTCCATGCACGCATCGAGCGACATCAGGTGCCAGCGCGAATAGTCGCGAGCGTGCGAGACCCCGATCTTCTCGGTCTGCTCGACCTCCTCCAGGGAGATCGGCCTCAGCTCTCCCATCGGCTGCTCGGGCTTTCCGGCGCTCGAAAGAAACGCGATCACGAGGTGCCGGATCCGCATGCGAGGCAGCACGGCGAAGAAAACCAAGACCCAAAACACGTGGAACCACCACACGAACCGGTAGAACCCGGCGCTGACGGGCCCTTGTAGCTGTGCCCAGCTCCACCCTACGATAGAAGCCTTGTCCCACGTCTGCGGGTCGTTCGAAATGCGGGAGGCCTCCAGCCAGTAACCGGTCACTCCCAGAAGGAGCAGTAGTCCCAGGGTGGCGTAGTCTTGCCAAGCCGAGCTGAGCGGCTTGCGTCGCCGATGCACCGCCTGGCGTTCGTACTCCGCCTTGCCCGCCTCGGTCACCGGCTCTTCCCGTAGGCTCGCTGGCCCGAGGTCGCGTCCCTCGAGCCTCGCCCGCCTCACCAGCGCCCACACGAGGCCCACGATAAAGAGCAGCCCCAAGGCGTCGAACACCGCCTCGTACACGAGGTAGTAGGTGCCTCGGTGGAAGTTGCCAAGTGGCGAGTAGGTTGCGATCGCCAGCAGCGTAGTCGCCAGAAACAGCGAAAGGAAGCCGAAGAAGATCAGCAGGTGCATCGGCGCGCCGGTGCGCTTTCGATGCGTGCGCACCTTCTTCTGCTTGAAAACGAAGGTCCACACGTTCGCCAAAGAACGCCGCCAGTCGTGCCTCCAGTCGGTTGGCTTACCCTGCCGCCATACCCGGGCTCGCTGCAGGAACTGCCAGACCATGATCCCCAGCGAGAGGAATGTGAGGCCGTAGAAGAGGGCCTGCTCCCAAGCAGGGATGTGCATGAACTCCTGGCGCGTCGGCGTCACTAGGGCATCATTCTAACGGGTCGAGCGATCTCTACGGGCGCTGGAGCGGCACCGACGCGAACTTCGGCCGGCCGGTGCGGGAGTCCACTCCACCGAAATGCAGGTTGATCGTGGCACTGGAAGAGCTCATCCTCGCCGATTGAAGCCAAAGCACTGCGTCGTCGTAGCTGGAAAACCCATGAGCTTTCCAGGCGCCAGACATTGTGCGTATGAACGCGTCCTGTAAGGGCTTGTCCAGTTGTGACCACTCTGCCACCGGGGGCGGTGGCCGCTCACCCATCTGATCTCGATAGAGCTGGAACAGAGCCAAACGGGTTTCCCTGAATTCCTGATCGAAGTTCGCGACCTCCGTCGCCAGGATGTTGGAACTAATCTCGCCCAGTTGCTGGAGAGCCTGCAGACGAGCACGGAGACTCTTGACGTTCGGGCCGAAGAAGATTGAGCACTCCTCGAGGAGGACGCTCTTTGGGCCCTCTTTGGGGGTGGTGGGGCCTGCTCTTGACACAACGGCGGCAGTCCCCAAGTCCCGATGGTTCTGCACTGGATACGCGGGCAGTCTGACCACACGTCCGCCTGCCTCGAATGTTGCCGCAACAACCGGTTCGAGAGCAAGTTTGAAGTCGCCGCTCTCGAGAAGGTGCGTCAGCCCCTCGTCGATGAACTGACCACTGTGTCGAGCCGCCTGAACGATTGCCCTTCGCTGTCGAGGGCTAAGGTCGCTCATACGCATGATCTTCTGACCTTGGCCGGCCAGCGAAACTGCTTCTCGAAGCAGCTCCCGCCGATCGGCCAGATAGCGCACTCCCAATATGCTGGCTTCGATGGCGAATAGGTTCGTTTGGCCTTCCACGAAGTCGAATTGCTCCGCATCCAGCTTAGATCTCAATACGGCAACCGACTCGGAGGCTCTGAGCTGGACCTGCAACTCATCGGTCAGGGGCTGCGCGGAAACCACAACAAAGCTGGCAGCAGGAATTTGAAGCCCAACCTGGATCAGAGCGCGGAGGGCGAGAAAAGACAGAACAGGCGCCACTAGCTGCCGCCTCCAGAGTAGTCTACGATCCTGTACGTATGAGCGCCGGGCTCCTCCCAAGCCCGGTCGCGCACCGCCACGTACGGCTCTTGGTCAGCAGTCCACGTCTCGCGCGCAACTTCCCGCTCGTACGGAACATAGTCTAGTCGTGCCATGTTAGCGGGAATCGTCTCCCCGCCACCGAAGTAGCTGATGCCGAGAGGTCCGTTCTGCAAAGCAGCGAATTTCTGTGTCCAGCTCGGTCCATTGCTCGGGCTGTCACCGGTTACCTTCTGCTCCCACTCAATCGACCTGTTCCATTGGGAGGTCGTCGGGTTGGACTGCGACCAGTAGTGAACGATCAAGTGCAACTCGAGTTGTTCTGTCGAAGAGTACGTCCAAGGCGATAGGGTTTGCCTTGTCCAGTTGATCTGCGCGACTGCTAGGCCTATGAAAGCCATGATCGAAATCTTCATGCACTCATTCTAAGAACAAGGAAAAAAAAAGCAAATCTTGAGTAGATCCTGCCCCGCTACCGAAGGAACCGCGATCGCTGGGCCGCGCTGGGAAGGCGACACGAGTCGAACTTCCCGAACATGCGATACCGGTTCCTGGCCACCAGTCCGTATCCAGCGTCTAGCAAGAAAGGAGGCAAGACACGCAACACGTGGAGCAGGGGCCATAGCTTGCCCAGTTGCGTAAGGATGGCCAGTACCGCACGACCTCGCACGAGCAGTCTCTCGCCTGGCTGGCTCACATCCCGGACCAAGTACAGAGTGTTGAGCTCGGCGGCATCGATCCCATGCCGCCGCAGCAGCCCGGCGGCGTACTCGCTCTGAATCGGCGCAAAGTGAAAGAGGCCGCTCCGGTCGCGGGCCAGCACGAACTGGACGGTGCGATCACAGAGTCCGCACACGCCGTCGTAGAGGATCACCTGCCGTACGTGCTCGCCATCCACCAGTTCATTCTACGTTCGCTCGGGCGGGAGGAGGTTCAGGTGACTTGGTGCTGGGAGCTGGCGCTCCAACTCCAAACCGCCAAACTACGACTTCCCACCTCCGCGCCGACCGAAGAAGACCTTGTCGAGGGAGTAGTGACCGGCGCCCGCCAGCATGGTTGCCAGCGCCATCGCAAAAAACGCGGTCGGCAATTCGACTCGAGCGGCCTCATCGCCGCGGCTGATGTGGAAGTACGCCGCCACCGCCATCGTACACGCGACGCCGAACGCCGCCACGCGGGTCAAGAGCCCCAGGACGAGCCCTAGCCCGCCAAAGAACTCCGCGATGATCGCCAGCCACCCGAACAGCGGCGGAATGCCGTTACGCTCTTGAAACGCCGCCAGCGTGGCCTCGTAGCCCATCCCGCCAAAGAGCCCGAAGAGCTTCTGCGAGCCGTGGTACATCATCGCGGCTCCCAACGCCAGCCGCAGAACCAGGATCGCGACGTCGCCTGATTTTCCTTTCATGTCTGCTCCATCGAGATCATAGACCGACGACGATTTCTTAACAGTGTTTTAACGCTTCAGGGGTAGCTTCAGGCCGCTTCTGCGGAGGTGGACGAAATGGCTCCGAACACGATGATCTTTCGCGGCGTCCTCGGCCTTGCGGTCAGCGCCCTCTTCGTAGCCGGATTGGGATGTGCCCCGAGCGGCGAGGCCGGAAAGGCCCAGGCCGGGCTCACGGGCAAGGTCCAGATTGACGGTTCCAGCACGGTAGAGCCCGTGCTTTCCGCGATGGCGGAGCAGTACCGCAATCAGGAGCCGGGCGTGAGTGTCCAAGTCGGCACCTCTGGAACCGGAGGCGGATTCAAAAAGTTCGTGCAGGGAGAGATCGACATCGCGAACGCCTCGCGCGTCATCGAGTCCTCCGAGATCGCTCAGGCCCAGCAAAATGGGATCGAGTTCGTCGAACTGCCGATCGCTTTCGACGGCCTAACCGTCGTCGTCCATCCATCCAA
>DATLGQ010000202.1:0-6373 GCA_035540435.1 Fimbriimonadaceae bacterium | reverse complement strand
GACGCCAGCGCTCCGGGGTAGCCTCGCCCGAATGAAGATTCCGATCGCCCTCCAGCTCTACTCGGTTCGCCACGACTGCGCGCAGGACCTCCTCGGCGTGATCCGCAAGGTAGCCGCCATGGGCTACGAAGGCGTCGAGTTCGCCGGCTACCACGGCCACTCCGCTGACGACATCCGGAAGGTGCTCGACGAGTGCGGAATCGTCTGCTCGGGCACCCACACCCCCATGTCCGATCTGGAGCCGGAGAAGTTCGAGGCCACCGTCGATCTTCACAAGACGCTCGGCACCACCTTCGTGATCATTCCGTGGATCCCCGCAGAGATGCGCAACTCTGCCGCCGCTTGCACCGAGACCGCCAGGAAGCTGACGGAACTCACTCACCAACTGGAGGCGCAAGGGCTCCGCTGCGGCTTCCACGCCCACGACGGCGACATGAAGCCGCTCGACAATGGCCGCAGCGCGTGGGACATGCTCGCCGAGGGCACTCCCAGCAGCTTCATCATGCAGTACGACACCGCCAACGGCATGTGGGGCGGCGCGGACCCGGTGCAGCCGATCCGCGACTGGCCGGGAAGGAACGCGTCCCTGCATCTCAAGGGATGGGCAGGTGGCAAGTCGGCCCTCGTCGGTGAGGGCGACATTCCCTGGCCGCAGGTGTTCGACGCTGCCGAGAACGGCGGAGGCGTCGAGTGGTACGTGGTCGAGCACGAGGACGAGGCCATTCCGCCCCTGGAAGCCGTCGACCGGTGCCTGAAGAACCTGCGAAGAATGGGCAAGTAGCCTAGAAGGCGCTGACGAGTTTGAGGCTGAGCCTGCGCCTAAAGGTCTCAGAGTTGGGATCGCCGGCGATCACGAAGATCTCCAGCCCCGCGAGCCCGGCGCTACGGAACGCGAGGTAGGCGTTGCGGCGTCCGTTGGTTTCCACGACCCGGCCGGTCAGCGAGCGCAGGCGGTCGATCTCCCAGCCGATCGTCAATACCGTCTGGCGGTCCACGCCCCCCAGCTCCAGCACCGACTGGGCCAAGCTGAGGTCGATCTTGCCGAAGGCGCGGTAGGTGCCGAAAGCACTGAGATAGCGGGTGGGTAGGTCCCCTCGACGGCCCGACTCCGCCGCGAAGCCGAACCGGCGGTAGCGATTGCTGGCGTTGAACTCGATCTCGCCGAACACGGTGTCGTGGATCTCTTCCCCGAAGAGCCCGCGGTTGTACCAGACGCCGAGATCCATGTCGTTGCTGAGCTCGACCGATCCCCCGATGTTCACCGACCGCTCGTCGTTGGAGCCGTCGTAGTGGTCGTAACTCGTCAAGAACAAATCTGCGTGCAGCTCACGAACAGTGCCCCGTCTCCAGTCCTTGTTGTATTCGGTGTAGAGATAGGTGCCCCGGCGATTCTGGAAGGGAATGTAGGCCAGAGCCGGCCCGAATTCGGGCTCGATCCAAGTGTGCCGTACGATCGCGAAGTAATGCGGCACGCTGTAGCTGGCCGAGAACCCTCCCGCCGAGCGGTCGCGCCTGCCCGTCTGCGGGTTCGTGGCAAGTTGCACGTCGCCCGAGTAGTTCCCCCACCGTCGCCAAATGTTAAGGCCGTGTCCGCCGCTGTCAAAGCCGGGGCGGGCTCGGTGGGTCGCATAGCCACTGAGCGAAAGGTCCGATCCGCGGCTGTAGCCGAGCCGCGCCACCGCATCGACCTGCTCTCGAGACTCCACCGTAGCCAGGGCGCCCACCGAAGCGTCGCGGCTGAGTCTTCCAAAGAGCTTGCCGCCCCAATCAAAGGACTCGATGCGCCGGCTGTAGAACATGCGCCCGAACGTAAAGGGCCCCGTGAGATCGAAGAATCCCGCGCCCTCCGTGAAGAAGGGGCGGGCGTCGTCCAGGAAGCGCTCGCTGCGGGTGAACTCGATCCCCGCGATGTCCTGCTCGATGTTCCGAAAGTCTGGGTTCAGGCTGGCCAAGGCGGTCAGCTTCTCGGTAAAGCGGTAGCGGGCGTCTAGCCCGGACCGCAGTTCGTGGCGTCTCCCGTCTACCTCCGGAGCGGTATAGGCTAGCCACTCGACCCGCGGCTTCCACGGCAGTTTGGGTAGTTCCACGCCCTTCCAGACGCCGATCAGCTCGGCTCGTCCCGCGGGAGTCAGGTTGCTCCATTGGGAAAAGACCCGCGTGCGAGCCTGGTAGCGGTTGAAGTTGATCCCGACCTCGATTGGCCTCTCTGCCGAGGGAATCGAGAGGATGCGCCAGGGGATCCGCATCTCGCCGGACCACCCGTCCGCCAGTCGCTGGGCCGCTGCCTGCCATTGGCCACGCCATTCCCGCTTAGCCGCCCGCCCGCCGGCGATGTCCTCGGCCTGGGTGCCAAGCGCATTGATCCGAAACCGCGACCAGTTGCGCTCCCGGGTGTAGAAGGGGTCGATCACCACCTCGAACGTGTCTTCGCCCTGGAAGCGCGCGTTGGGCTGGATCTCACGGGCCACGATCGATTCCGGTCTGCCGTCGCGCGCGTGAAAGGCCACGTAGATCGCCTCCTCGTCATAGGCGAGCCAGACGGCGGTGCCGTCGTCAGGTGCTCTTCCCGTTTGAGGATCGATGAAGGACTCGAGTGTGGCGGCCGACTTCCAGGCAGAATCATCGAGCTTGCCATCAATGGTCGGCGCCTCCTGAATCCTCACCGCCTGCACGCTCGGAAGCTCCTGAGCCCGCGCCGATGCGCCGGCCAGGAGCAGGGAAAGCGCAGCCCATCGAGCATGCCAGGAACAGGAGCCGCGCATCGAAAGAGGATCATACACCCCAGCCTGCCGCGAAGGCTAACATGGGTTCATGAGCCAGAGCGGGCTGTTCGAAGAGCCCGGTGAGCGTTCGCCGCCGTCGGATGCGCCGCTGGCTGCCCGGATGAGGCCGCGCATCTTTGAAGAGTTCGTGGGGCAGGAGCATCTGACGGCGGCGGACGCAGCGTTCCGACGGGCAGTCGAGGCAGACAAGCTTGGCAGCGTGATCCTGTGGGGCCCGCCAGGAGTTGGCAAGACAACCCTTGCCGAGATTGTGGCCCGCGCCACCAGCGCCCATTTTGCCCGGGTCTCGGCCACGTCGGCGGGAGTGGCGGACCTTCGAAGGGTGGTCGAGGAGGCGCGTCTGCAGCGCCGTTCCGGCCGGAAGACGATCCTCTTCATCGACGAAATCCATCGCTTCAACAAGGCGCAGCAGGACGCGATTCTGCCCGTCGTCGAGGACGGCACCGTGACCCTCATCGGCGCCACGACCGAGAACCCTTCGTTCGAGGTCAACTCGGCTCTGCTCTCTCGTTCACGCACCTACGTACTCCAGGCGCTGGAGGACGAACACATTCGGCAGGTCGTGCGGCGGGCGATCGAGGACGAGGAGCGGGGTCTGGGAGGTCTTGACGTGGCGATGGAGCCAGAGGCGGAGGAGGCGCTGGTGAACCTGGCGAACGGCGACGCCCGCTCCGCGCTGAACATGCTGGAGCTGGTCGTCGCCACGAGCTCCCTGCGCGGCGACGATCCGGGGGTCGCTCGAGAAACGGCGCGCATCACCCTGGAAGATCTGCAGAGCGCAGTGCAGCAACGCACGCTGCTCTACGACAAGTCGGGCGAGATGCACTTCGACCTCATCTCGGCGCTGCACAAGTCGGTGCGAGGCAGCGACCCGGACGCCACCATCTACTGGCTGACCCGCATGCTCGAGAGCGGAGAGGACCCGCTCTACCTGGCCCGCCGGCTCATTCGCATGTCGGTGGAAGACATCGGTCTCGCCGACCCCATGGCTCTCCAGGTGGCCATGGCTGCCCAGCAAGCCGTGCACTTCCTGGGGATGCCGGAGGGCGGTCTCGCTCTCGTCCAGTGCGCGGTGTACCTGGCGGCGGCGCCCAAGAGCAACCGGCTCTACCTTGCGCACGGAGAGGCGCGTCGGGATGTGCTGGAGAACCGAAACGACCCGGTGCCCCTGCACCTTCGCAACGCGCCGACCTCGCTCATGAAGGATTTCGGCTATGGCGAGGGCTACCGCTATGCGCACGACTACGAGGGGGGCATCGTCGAGCAGGTGAACTTGCCCGAGCGCCTGGCCGGCAGGAGGTACTACGAACCCAGCGACCGCGGCTACGAAGCCCGCATCGCGCAGCGGCTCGCCGAGTGGCGCCGGATGCTTGAAGAGCGCTAAGCCACTTCGGCCCGGTCTGTTCGCTCCATCCGCTCAGGAGCGCTCACTCCCAACAGGTCCTCCAAGGTCGTCTGCAACGCGATCTGCGCCGCCTTGCAAAGCGCCAAGCGAGCCTGCGTCAGCTCTGACTGATCAGGCTGGATGACCCGGCAGGCATCGTAGAAGTGGTGGAAGGTGCGGGCAAGGTCGACGGCGTAGGTCGTCAGCCGATGGACGCCGTAGTCGGCCGCGCAGCGCTCGACCTCGTATGGCAGGTCGAGGATCTTCTTGATGAGCGCCTGCTCGCGGGGGTGGTTCAGGAGGCCCAGGTCCTGGTCTCCGTGCCGGAAGCCCGCCTCCTCCGCCTTCCTCAAAACGCTGCTGATCCGGGCGTGGGCGTACTGGACGTAGAACACCGGGTTCTCGTCGCTCTGCTTGGTGGCGAGGTCGATGTCGAAGTCCATGTGGGTGTCGTGGCTTCGCATCAGATAGAAGAAGCGGGCGACGTCGCGGCCGATTCGCTGCTGCTCTTCTTTGGGGGCGTCGGGGGCCTGGGCGGCGCCAAGCTCATCGATGAGGTCGCGGAGCTCGTAGATGTTGCCGTCGCGCTTGCGCATGGGCGCCGGCTTGCCGTCCTTCATGAACCGTACGATCTGGAAGATGACAACCTCCAGTCTGCGTTTGGCCTCTTCGAGGGCAGCGAGGCAGGCGTCGCGTTCTTCGGGCGACCGGTAGAGCTTGGCTTCGAGGGCGGTCAGCCCCTCACCCCCTGCCCGCTCTCCCCCGGAGGGGCGAGGGGGTTCTGACTCCAGCAGTGCGGCCACCACCGCCGTCAGGCGGCCGATGTAGCCGTGGTGGTCGGGGCCGAGGATGGTGATCATCTTGTCGACCTCGCCCGTGCCTCTCGTGCCCGACTCGTCGGTGAGCTTGTCGCGGTGGTAGGCGACGTCGCTGGCGATGTAGGTGAGGCGGCCGTCTTTGCGGCGCAGGACGCGGTCCATGTCATCGCCGAACTTGGTGGAGCGCAGCCAAAGCGTGGCTTGGCCGTCTCGGCCAAGGTTTGCAGCCTCGTCGCGAGGCTGCCCGGCCTCGGGCGGGACGCCCGAGGAGACCACGTCCGGGACGGACGTGCCACCCTCGTCATCCTCGACCGGCTGCTCCTGGATCTCGACCTCTTCGATCACGCCCTTCTTGGCGAGCTTGAGGACTCTTCGTTCTGGTTTCTCGTCGGCCACTCCTTTGGCTTTGAGCTCGTCGAGCTGGCGTTGGACCGCGCCGCTGTCGTGGAGGGATTGCTCGCTGAACCAGGTGTCGAACGCGACGCCGAAGGCGGCGAGGTCGGAACGCTGGCGCTCAAGCATCAATTGCTGACTCTGCGATTGAAACCAGGGCAAGCCAGGTTCGCTCTTCTCAAAGTCGAGAACGATCTCAGCTTCTCCTTCCTTCCAGCGTGCGTGGCGGGCTAAGCAGGCAATGTCGCCTTCCGCGGTGCGAAGGCGCACGGCGATGTCCTTCCCTGCCATGACCTCGGCATACGTGCCGTAGCCCAAGAACGACTTGACGATGGCGTCTGCATGTTCGAAAGGGATACTCCCCAGGAGTTCCTGATCAAGGTAGATAGAAGAGCTGTCTACAGCCCTAGTAAGGCGGATCCGTGGTGCATTCCTCTCTTTCGCGCTCCTGACCAACTGATCGAGAATGCTCTGTCGCAAACTCATGGCATCTTCGGTGAGGTCGTAGACAGGCACGTCTCCGACGGTCCCGGGAATCAAAGCCAGGGCTGCGAGCCGTGACGCCACCTGCTGAACGTATTCACCCTTGTAGCCTTTGTCGGGAGGAGCTACGGACATGACGTAGGCTCTTACTGACTCAGCGAACAGCCGCATCTGCTCCGAGTTCACGCCGTCGTTGATGTAGTACTCGCGGTGAACCTGGTGTCCCGCCGCGGCGAGCACCCGGCACAACGTGTCCCCGAACGCCGCGCCGCGGCCGGAGCCCACCGTGATCGGCCCGTTGGGGTTGACGGAGACGAACTCGACGTTGATCTTTTGAGGGTTGAGTGTGGAGTGTTGAGTGTTGGCAAGGCCACGGCGAACCCTTAGAACCTCCGCCACATACGCCGCAACGGCCTCTGGCCTGAGGCGGAAGTTCAGAAATCCGGGTCCCGCGATGTCGACTGAGGCGATGAGCCCCTCACCCCCTGCCCCCTCTCCCCCGGAGGGGCGAG
>DATLGQ010000201.1:0-11647 GCA_035540435.1 Fimbriimonadaceae bacterium | reverse complement strand
CACCCATGCGAACTGGCGGCGCAAAGAGGCTGGGCCGGGGAAGCAGACCGAGAGGTAGTTGTCGGCAAGGCCCTCCAGCAGCCCGTCGGTCCGCGCCTTCGACTCGACCAGCACGCGCAGCGTTCTTCCGACGAAGCGGCCGGCATGGCCGTGGCCGGCCTTGGCCGCCTCCTGCCGCAGGCGATCCGCCCGAGCTTCCTTCTCGGCGGGCGTGACGGGATCACCCCAGCGTTCAGCCGGCGTACCTGGCCGTGGGCTGAACCGGAACGCGTGGACCTTCAGGTACCTGACTCGCCTCACCACTTCCAGCGTGGACTCGAATCGCTCCTCGTCTTCAGTTGGAAAGCCAACCATGATGTCCGTCGTCAGGGACATCTCCGGATGCGCCTCGTAACATCGCTCGCACAGATCCAAATACTCGCGCTGGGTGTAGGGGCGGTTCATGTCGGCGAGCGTTTGGTCGTCTCCGCTCTGAAGCGGAATGTGCAGGTGCGGAGCCACCAAGCCGCCGCGGATAAGCTCGAGCACCCGCGGACTGACTTGCCTCATTTCGATGCTGCTGATGCGGAGGCGTGCTTCGCCGCGGCATCTGGTCGCCAAGTCTTCGACGAGGTCCTCGAAGCCGGGTCCACCGCTGCCCGTTTCAGGCCCGTAGGCGCCAATGAGCACCCCGGTGAGGACGAGCTCCTTGTAGCCCTTGTCCATAAGCAGCGACGCCTCCCGCAGGACTTCATCGGCGGGCCGCGAGACGAGACCGGGTCGGGTGTAGGGGATCGAACAGTAGCTGCAGAGCACGTTGCAGCCATCCTGGATCTTGAGCACTGCCCGCGTACGCCCCGTCGGCCCGGCCGCGGAACGAGCAGCCGCCGGCACGCTGGGGATGAGCTTCGGGAACTTCATCCGGAAGTGGTCGAGCGTTTGGAGCTTCTGGGGGTTGGGAACCACCAGATCGGCTGCCTCGAGCGGCTCGCCCTTGTTGAGCGCCATCTGGGCCGCGCACCCGGTGACGACGACCTTGGCAGCCGGGTTCAGCCGATTGGCCCGGCGGATGGCGTAGCGGCTCTTGGATTCGGCGACGGCGGTGACGCTGCACGTATTGAGCACGTACACGTCGGCCACTTCTTGGAACGAAACGATCTGGAAGCCGGCTTCCTCGAAGCTGTCGAGGATCCTTTGTGTTTCGTACTGATTCACCTTGCAGCCGAGGGTGGTGAAGGCGGCCCGCGCCATTGGCGAAGTCTACCGTTGAAGTCACTGTAAGGTTCGAAGAGTGCCCCCGCCTGCGGATCTGGCACGCCGCATGCAGAGGAAGAGGCGGGTCCTGATGTACACTTGCTCAACCGGCAAAGTTGCCAGGTGACATCGCTACAAAGGAGTAACGAAACCGTGGAGCAGAACCACCATCTCGACTTCCTCCGGGTCACGGAGGCGGCGGCTCTTTCGTCCGCCCGATGGGTCGGCAAGGGCGACCGCAACAGCGCCGATCAGGCCGCATGCTCGGCGATGAGACGCACCCTCAACGAGATGGACATGTGCGGCACCATCGTTATCGGCGAGGGGGAGCGCGACGAGGCGCCGATGCTCTACATCGGCGAGCAACTCGGTACCGGAGACGGACCCAAGATCCAGATAGCGGTCGATCCGCTGGAGGGCACGAACCTATGCGCCAACGGCACGCCGAACGCCATCGCAGTTCTAGCCGCGACGGTCGAGGGGCAAGGCTGCCTCATGCATGCGCCGGACTGCTACATGGAAAAGCTGGTGGTTGGAGCGGAATGCGTCGGGGTGGTGGACATCACGCTGCCACCGAGGGTCAACGTGCGGCTGATGGCCAAGGCTCTGGGCAAGGACGTGGACGAGCTCATCATCGGGGTGCTGGACCGCCCTCGGCACGAGCAGCTCATCTCGGAGATCAGGGAGGCTGGAGCGAGGGTCCATCTGGTGCCGGACGGGGACCTGTCGGTGGCGATTGCGGCGCTGGACCCGGATGCCGGAATCGATGGACTCATGGGCATCGGAGGCGCGCCCGAAGGCGTCATCACGGCGGCTGCAGTCCTGTGCGTAGGTGGGGAAATGCAGGCGAGGCTGAAGTTCACCAGCGAGGAGCAGCGCAAAAGGGCCGAGAAGATGGGTTGCGGCGATGACGCGAAAGTGCTGCGAACCGAGGACCTCGCCAAGGGAAACGTGATGTTCTCGGCTACTGGAATCACGTCGGGAGACCTTCTGAAGGGCGTCCGCTACAAGCGCGGCTATGCGCTGACCGAGTCGATCGTGATGCGCTCTGGCAGCGGAACGATCCGTCGGATCGAGACGATGCATCGGTACGCCGAGCGCTACGAGTTCTAGTAGGTCTATCCTTCTTGGATGGGCTACGTGACACTGACCGCGGTGCTGGCCGGACTGTTTGCGCCGGTTCTGGTGGCATTCCTGATCAGCCGCCTGGTATTGGCACGGCTCGACCGCCGAGCGGCGACCGTCGCAGGTCGGGAGCCGAGGAGCACCGTCTACCATGCGGTGCGCTCTCCGGTCCTCGCACTGGGCTGGATCGTGGGACTCTACATTGCCACGCTGGTTCTTGCGCCGGCGCCGGTCGAGTGGCTCGAGCGAGTCCACTGGCCTTCGATTCGCCTCTGGCTCACCGCCATGGGCACCTTGGTGGCGTTCTATGTCGTCTACCGATTCCTGATCCACAGCGTCCAGATCGCTACCCACGAAGCCGACGCTGGCAGCGCACTGCTGGTACGGAAGGTGGCGGCGGTCCTGTTCGGGGTCATCGCGGGCATTACGGTGCTGAACCAGTTCGACGTCGAGATCGGACCGGTGCTCGCTTCGCTGGGCGTGGCCGGCCTGGCGGCGGCCCTCGCGCTTCAGGACACTCTGGGGAACTTCTTTGCCGGCCTGATCATCGCGGTCGACAGGCCCGTTCGGGTTGGGGATTACGTGCGGCTCGAAGACGGCCTGGAGGGGCACGTTATCTCAATCGGCTGGCGCACCACCCGTATCCGTCCCTTCGGAGAAACGATGGTCATCGTGCCCAACAGCAAGCTCGCGAACTCGATTCTTACCAATTCGGACTACCCCAGTTCGACGACGAGGGTGTATGTGCCCTGCGGCGTGTCCTACGAGAGCGATCTGCGGCAAGTGGAGCGAGTGGCGATCGAGGTGGCGCGAGAGGCCCAGGAGAGCGAGATTATCGCCGATTCGAGCTTCCAGCCGTTCGTGATCTTCGACGCGTTCGGGGACTCGAACATCACCTTTCGCACGGTCCTCAGGGTGCTGAACAGCGCCAATAGCGGGACGCTTCGGAGCGCGTTCATGAAGCGCCTCCACGAGCGCTTCGCCGCCGAAGGGATCGCCATGAACTACCCGGTCCGCAAGCTCATGGTGGACCCGCAGCACCCGCTTCACGTGGCAGGAGTTGCGGTCCCGGCTACGCCGCCTCAGCCCTCTGCTTGATGGCCTGGAGAATGTTCTCGAGGTTCTTTTGCACGATGCCGTGGATCACCTTTTTCACCAAGGGGCCGAGCGTCGGCACGTTGTACTCGTATTCGAGGAAGCTGTCGAAGCGGGTGCCGCCATTCTCCTCTTGAAACTTCCACCAGCCCTCCATCTTGTCGTAGTCCCCTTGAAGCTGCCGGAAACTGCAGGTGTGGGCCTCGTCTTCCCAGACGTCCTCCTGCCGCCAGCGCACCTTGAGCATGAAGTTGGGAACGACCCCGACATAATCGCTCACGACCCGATTGCCCTCATCTTCGACAACCGTAAGGGACTTCACATCCTTCATGTATTCGGGGAAGCTGCGGTTATCCTTTGCGATCTCGTAAACGCGCTCGAGGGGAGCGTCGATCCAGACAGTGGTTTCAACGGTTGGCATCGTGCTTCAATTGGAGGGAACTCCCGAGCAGGCAGTCTACCGGCAGCCGCTTCCGGCGTATGAGGTATGAATCCTCTCGAATACCCGCACCCGCCGCTCTATGATCGAACGACTGACCCCCAGGTCCTCCGAAAGCAAGCCGAACGTCGCCGCCACCATGCGCTCCCTCGTGCTCCAAGAGCCGGGCTGCATCGCGGTTTGCCAGACCCCCGTCCCGGAGCCGAGGGCGGGAGAGGTTCTCATCGAGGTCAAGGCGGCAACCACGTGCGGCACCGATCTCAAGGCGTACACGCGTGGGCATCCCCAGATCCCGATGCCCGGCTTGTTCGGCCACGAATACAGCGGCGTCGTGAGCGCGGTCGGCGAAGGCGCGCCATTCGAGGTCGGTCAGGCCGTAATGGGAGTCCATTCGGCGCCCTGCCAGAATTGCTACTGGTGCGAGCGCGGCCAGGAGAATCTCTGCGAGAGCATCATGGCGACGAAGGTGCTCGGCAGCTACGCCGAATACCTTCTCGTTCCGGCGCATGTGGCGCGGCTCAACCTCTTCGACAAACCGGACGAGCTCTCGTTCGACCGCGCCAGCCTGTTGGAGCCATTGGCCTGTGTCGCGCAGGCGGTGTCGCTGCTACCGGTTCAGGCCGACGCCGAAGTGCTCGTGATTGGACCAGGCGCCATCGGCCTGATGTTCGTCAGCACCTTGCGGCACTTGGGATACACCAGCATCACGCTGGCCGGCCGCAATCCCAAGCGCCTGGAAGTGGGCGGTCGCATCGGGGCGAAGACGGCGCCGCTTCATTCCATTCCCCTGCCGCATGGTCGTGGCTTCGACCTGGTGATCGAGTGCACGGGCAGCGTGGAGGTTTGGGAGCAGAGTCTTGGCTTCGTGAGGCGCGGCGGCACGGTCGTTCTGTTCGGTGGATGCCCCACCGGCACGCATGCCGCGTTCGACACGCGGCGCGTCCACTATGACCAAATCACGCTCCTCAGCCCGTTCCACTTCGGGACTCAGGCGGTGCGTCAGGCCCGGGAATGGCTGCTCGATCCGACGCTGAACCTGGACGGCATCCTCTCCGGAGAGCGGGAGCTGGAAGAGGGAGACGTCGTCTTCGAGGACCTTCGCGCGGGCCGGGGCATCAAGTACGTTTTCCGGCCATGAAGCTGGCCCGATACATCGGCAACGGCCAGATCGCCATCGTCGAGGAACCCGAGCCGAGCCTGCCGGAAGGGGGCCTGCTCGTGCGAACGGAGGCCTGCGGCCTCTGCAGCGGCGAGCTCATGGACTGGTACATGGATCGCAAGGTCCCGCATGTACTGGGGCACGAAGTCGTGGGCGCCGTCGTGGCGTCCGACGATTCCCAGTTTGAGGTTGGCTCGCGGGTGTTCGTGCACCATCACGCCGCGTGCGGCAGGTGCGCGATGTGCCGCACGAACCGGCACGCCCACTGCGAGCAATGGCGCGCCACCAAGTTGATGCCCGGAGGGATGGCGGAGGTCTTCGCGGTGCCTCGCGAGAACCTGGACGACGCGTTCGCGGTGGGGCCGCTGCGACCGGTCGACGCCGCGCTCATCGAGCCGCTCGGATGTGTGTTGAAGTCTCTTGACCGCGTGGAGCTGCCGCATAGCCAGCGGCCGACCGGCGCCGCGGTGGCGGTGGTCGGACTGGGCCCCATGGGTCTCATGCACCTGCTGCTCCTGCCTGGTGCCATCGGCTACGAGCTGCGGCCCGAACGTCGGGAGTGGGCGCACGGGCTGGGCCTGGAGGCCCGTGAGCCCGACCAGGCCGAACCGGCGGACATCGTGTTTGTATGCCCCGGAACGCCCAGTGCCCTCGAGTTCGCCGCTAAGATTGTTAACCCGGGAGGCGCGGTCGTGCTCTTCGCGCCCATGGGCGGGCGAGTGGCAGTGGACCTCGATCCCCTCTACTTCAAGGACGTCACGCTCCACACCAGCTACTCGTGTGGCCCCAAGGAGACCGCGCACGCAGCCAGGGTTCTCAGGCAAGGCGCCCTGAAAGCCGAGCAGGTCGTGAGCGACTTCGTAACGCTGGAGGAACTTCCGAGTGCGTACGAGGCGATGAAGCGAGGCGACATTCTCAAGGCAATGGTGCTCTTCGGCTAACATCTCCAACGGGGACGACTGCGAGTTTGCGGCCGTATGCATAACCAGCGGCCCGAACGAGCGACCCCTCGGCGGCCTTCGACACGTCCGATACTTGCCTGATGCTGAATTCGCTGTTGTTCGCTTCGCTGCTCATCCAAGCCCCAGGTGTGTGCTTGCATCACCACGCCGAGCCACCGCTCGTCGCGTCCGCCTGGCGGGAACTCGACGAGCAGGTCGATAAGCGGCATGAGGCAGACCTCAAGGCCGACGCCGAGCTTGGCGCGAAGTACGCGGCGGAAGTGGAGAAGGAGTTCAAGCTCAGCTCTCGGCAGGACGCGGTCGAGCGGGTGGAGCGCATCGGCGCCGCCCTGGCCAAGGTCGCCCAAGAGACTCCCGTCCGGGTGAGTTGGGGCGACAGGCGGCTCAATCCGTTCAGCTACCGATTCAAGGTCATCGAGGAGAAGGACGTCAACGCGTTTTCGCTTCCTGGCGGCTTCATCTACGTCTACGAGGGACTGGTCGACTTTTGCGAGAGCGACCATGAGCTGGCGGGCGTGCTTTCGCACGAGATCGCTCACGCGGCGTTCCGACACATCGCGACGTTCCAACGCGAGCAGAGCAAGTTCAGCACAGCCACGTTGCCGCTGATTATCGCGATCATCTTGGGCGGTGGGCGCGAGGCCGGCAATGCGCTGACGGCGGTGCAACTCACGAATGTGGCCCTCGGCTCGGGCTGGAGCATCAATGCCGAAGAAGCAGCCGACCTTGGGGGCATCCAGTATATGGCTCGCAGCGATTACAACCCGGTCGGCATCCTCACCTTCATGGAGCGGCTCGCCCGGCGGGGGGGCTTCGGCGATATCGTCGACCTCGGCATCTTGAGAACGCACCCCCCGAGCCGGCAGCGCGCGGCAACTTTGACAAAGCATCTGCAGGAGATGGGGATTCCGATCCGGCGCAGTGAGGTAACTACCTCGTTCCGGACGATCGTAAAACCGGGCGATGCTGGCGCCGTGGAGGGCTGGTTCGGCCAGCGCCGGGTTTTCCGGTTCGCCGGCGCAGACGCCATCGCCCGCGCCGATCTGGCGGCGAAGCGGCTCAACGCCTTCTTCGACGAAGTTCCCGAGCTGCACGAGGTTTCTTCGCTGCAGGATGGAACCCTTTTGGGCCGAAGGCGACCTCTGTTCCAGTACACGGCGGAAGATGCGGCAACGCTTGGCAAGCCTCTGGCGAGTTTGGTGGACGAGGCTGAGGCAGGCATCAAGCGCTCGCTCTACTCGCTGGCCTATCGCATCTGGGACGCCCGTTAGAGGGCCGGGCGCCGGTCCATAATCGAGCGTGGCCCGCATCTTGGTCCCTTGGACCGTCGTTGCCTCCATGGCCGTGTTCGGCGCCACCCACTGGCTGCTGGGGCGATACGCTCCCACCCTGTGGTCGGAGACGGGCGCCGGCTCCGCGCTGCAGTTCTCGGCGCTACTGGGGCTGCCGGTCGGAGCGTTCCTGGGCCTGTTCTTTGGGTTCGTGGTGGCAGTAGCGCGCATTCATCGCTCCGAAGACGGTAGGTAATCTCTCGGCCCATGAGGAAGCTTTGGGGCGGCGCCTTCGGCGAGTCCACCGACAGCCTCGTCGAGCGCTTCGGCCAGAGCATTGAGATCGACCTGCGCTTCTGGCAGGAGGATCTGATCGGGAGCGTGGCGCATGCCCGGATGCTGGGCGCCACCGGCATCATCAGCGCGGAAGAGGCGGAGGCGCTGGTGAACGGGCTCGAAACGATCCACGAGGAAGGTCCGGACGCGCTGCCGACCGACGTCGAAGACATCCACACCGCGATCGAGGTGCGCCTTGCGGAACTGGTGGGCGAGGTGGCGGGCAAGCTTCACACCGCGCGCAGCCGCAACGACCAGGTAGCCACCGACACGCGCCTCTACGTCCACAACCGCCTCCACGAGGTGATCGACCGGATCAAGGATCTGCAGCGTGAGCTTCTGCGGCAGTCAGAACTTCATCGCGAGGCGCTTATGCCCGGCTTCACCCACCAGCAGCACGCGCAGCCACTGACGCTCGGCTTTCACCTGGCTGCCCACTTTTGGGCTCTGCAGCGTCACGGGTGGCGGTGCATGCGGGTCTTGGAGTTGGTGGACTACTCGCCCCTCGGGGCAGCGGCGCTAGCCGGTACCAGCTTCCAGATCGACCGTCATCAGACGGCGCGGGAGCTTGGATTTCGGGCTCCGATCCCCAACGCCCTCGACGCCACATCGGACCGGTCGTTCGTGCTCGACACCCTCCATCTGTGCGCCCTGATCATGCTCGACCTCAGCCGGATCAGCCAGGAGCTCGTGCTCTGGAGCGGACGCGAGTTCGGCTTTGTCAAGCTGAGCGACCGGGTTACCACCGGCTCGAGCATCATGCCTCAGAAGCGCAACCCGGACATGGCGGAGCTGATTCGGGGAAGGGCGGGACGCGCCGTGGGCAACTGGACCGCCTTCGCCGCTACCATGAAGTCGCTGCCCCTGGGCTACAACCGCGACACCCAGGACGACAAGCCGGGGATGTTCGAGTCGCTCGACCTGGTGTTGGACTCCTTGCGCCTCGCCGAGAGGATGCTGGAGTCGGCCGAATGGCAGACGGATCGCATGGAAGCGGCGACCCATGGAGACTTCTCGACGGCCACCGACCTGGCCGACTTCCTGGCGTCGACGGGCATGCCCTTCCGCAGAGCGCATGAAGTCGTCGGCAGGATCGTCAAGTCGTGCCTCGACCAAGCCTGCGCTTTGGAGGATCTCACCCCGGAGCGGCTTCGGGCGGTGGCCCCCGAAGTGCCGGTCGAGGCCCTGCAGGTGCTCCGACCCCAGGACAGCGTGCGGCGCCGGGAGTCGTTCGGGGGCCCGGGGCCAAAGGCGATGCAGGCGCAGCTCGAGATGGCCAGAAGTTGCCTTGAAATGAGCGGCTTTGCCCAGCCCTGTTAAGGCCCCGACGCTGTATCCTCAGTTCAAGCTTGCCGAACCCCAACGACCTGATCGAGCTGGCATTCAAGGCACTCGCCGCGATGAGAGGCTACAGCGAGCGCCGCGACCAGGTGCAGCTTGCGTTGCTGCTCTCGGACTGCATCGAGAGCGGTTCCCGGGGCGCGTTCGAGGCTCCGACCGGTCTCGGCAAGTCCCTGGCGGCGCTCATACCGGCGATCGCGCAGAACCTCTGCAACGACAAGCGCACCATCATCGCCACCTACACCAACGTGCTTGCCGAGCAGTATTGGCGACAGGACCTGCCGGTGGCGATGGGACTCTTTCCCGGCAGTGGAGTCAAGGCGCAGTTCTTGATCGGCAAGGCCCGGTACGCCTGCCACGCCGAAATGCAGCCGGAAGCCTCGCAACGCAGCCTTGCCGGCCTCGAGGGCGCAAAGGACCTGCTGGTGTCGAACAGGCGCGATCTGGATGCCTTTGCCGCAACCGGCGAGCTCGGCATCGAGAGCGAGTTTCGCCAGTTCCTGTCACGCCCGGGTCGTGAGCTGAACCAGATTTGGCAGCAGATCTCGGCGCCGCCGGTGTGTCCGGCGAGGCTTTGTCCCAAGTACCACGACTGCTTCCACTACCGGGCTCGTCGTGGGGCCGAGCGCGCGGGCGTCGTGATTACCAACCACAGCGTGGCGCTTCAAGATGCGCTGCTCCGAAAGGCGAGCGAGGGCGAGCTCACCCTCTTGGGCGACTATGACTTCTTGATCCTGGACGAAGCTCACGACTTTCCCCAAGCGGCCCAGAACGGGCTCGAGTTCGAGGTCAGCGAAGGCAAGCTGGGCCTCCTGCAAGGTCTGGTAACGAAGCTCGAAAGATCCGTCGGAGCGATCGCTGCAAGGGCAGGTGGGGATGAGCGGCTGGCGGACCTCTGCGAAGGTTTTCGCAAGGAACTCGAAAGGGGCAAGCGGGCGCTTCATGCCTACGGCTTGGCGGTGGGGCGGTCGGGAATCCTCAACGCCTCCCCGCTCGACCTGCGCGCACACCCGCAGGTGAAGGCAGCGGCGTCGGTCGAGGGCCTCCGTCAAGCCAAGGAGCTTGCATCCGAGATCGCCGCGAACGCCTCCAACTTCATTCAGGAGGTCGATCTGCTGGTCAAGAGTTGGCGCGAGGAGGAGAGGGTCGAGAAGCCGCTGGCGGACGAGGCACGGGACACCATCAGCGGCTACGGGATGTACCTGCGCGAGTTCGCCTACGGCTGCGGCGCGCTGTTTCGGACAGCGGCCGAGGGGGACGGCGACGTGGCGGTGACCTACACGTCGGCACTGGAATCGGGTGCTCAGATCCGCCGGGACATCATAGATCTGGCCGAGCCGCTGCGGGACCTGCTCTGGTCGCAAGCTCCGTACGCCTGTCTCTCGGCGACTCTCGCGCTGGACGGCACGTTCGACTACTTCAAGAGGGTGACCGGCGCCGAGCCCGAGTTCGAGGAGATTCTGCCGTCGCCGTTCGACTATGCTTCCCAGGCAGCTCTTTACCTTCCACGAGCGGATCAAATCCCAGACCCGTCGACAGCACGACGTGAAGGGCGTGAGCAGGAGTACTACCTGGCGCTGGCGAGCGAGTTGACCCAGATCATTACGCTGCTGGGTGGGCGCACGCTGGCGCTTTTCCACAGCCGCAAGGAGATGGAGGGCGT
This sequence comes from Fimbriimonadaceae bacterium, assembly GCA_035540435.1. Lineage (GTDB taxonomy): Bacteria > Armatimonadota > Fimbriimonadia > Fimbriimonadales > Fimbriimonadaceae > DATLGQ01. The sequence continues at coordinate 1,023 of DATLGQ010000201.1, read as the reverse complement.
GTACATGAACATGTCGCTCCCGCCCGAGCTTCCCATCTACATGCAGCGTCGGGCGGGCGTCGCCAGCGTGGGCGAGAAGTTCAAGAACAACACCCACGCCTCGCTCTTTGCGCTTCGATCGTTCTGGACCGGCTTCGACGCTCCGGGTGAGACCCTGTCGTGCGTGTGCCTCGTAAGGGTGCCGTTCGAGGTGCCGGTCGACCCGCCCCAGATCGCCCGGATGGCCTGGCTCCAGAATCGGGGCCTCAACCCCTTCGGCGCCCACTCGCTGCCCCAGGCGAAAATGCTCATGCGGCAGGGGGCGGGAAGGCTCATCCGGCGGGCGGAGGATCGCGGACTCATCGCCATTCTCGACCCTCGTCTGAGGACCAAGACCTACGGCGAGGAGATTCTGGCCAACCTGCCAGAGGGCATGCGGTGCTTCGATGACGTCCCGGACGCAGTGGGCTGGCTAGGCCTGGGTGGGGACCGGCCTCCTTCGCCGGAGCGTGTAGCCGAATCGAGGTGAACGCGGGGTGGCTTCGTGCCTGCAGGCTGAACGTCTCCTCGATCCCGCCTGTGCTTATACTAGAGCATGATTGCCGCACTGGCTGCCACCGTGGCCTTTACGCAGCTCGCGCCGCTCCCCAACCCGATCTCGACTGCCCGCTATCTCGGCGGAGGGCTCCGCTTTCGGAGCCAGTTCGAGTGGAAGGAGAGCGCGGAGCAGGGTGAGGCTTGGGTTTTCGCCGGGAGCTGCGCCAACGAATGCCAAGGCGAGAAGCACTTCGTGCACTCGAGCTGCGACCTTTCCTGCGACGTGCGTTGCAAACAAGGCACCCACACCGAATCGGCCTCCGCCAACTACGGTGGGAGTTCCACTTTCTACCCGAATGTGATGCTGGGCAGGCTCAAGGGCGTGATCGCTCCTTCCGAAACGGAAGCCCTGTTTGGGGAGGCGAACGAGCAGGCGCTACGGCTCGTGAGGGCGATCAAGCTGCCTTTGAAGATCCCTTGCTGGAATGAGACCCCCTGTTCCTATAG
>DATLGQ010000200.1:0-16122 GCA_035540435.1 Fimbriimonadaceae bacterium | reverse complement strand
CTACCGGATCGCGCAAGAGTTTCGCCACCCCCTTCGGCTCCATGTGGCGCTGGGGGAGCCCGGCGATCTTCCCCCGACGTTCTCACCCGTTCAGGTCGAGTCCGACAACGTGGTCATCAGCGCGTTCTTCCGGGAAATGCGTGACAGCGCAAAGGGCCAGCCACATCATGCCGCAGACGAGCTTGGCATGGACTACCCGTTCGTCCTGCGGCTAGTCGAACTCAACGGGCAACGAGCGACGGCGCGGCTTACGTTTGGCGCCACCCTCGGCGGAGCCATCCGAACAAACCTGCTTGGAGAGCCGGAGGAGGTGCTCGTGGCACCTGGGAAAGAAGGTAGGGAGATCGCGCTCGCCATGCGGCCACATGAGATCGCCACCATCTATCTCGATCTGGTGGAGGGCCGAAAGCAGGTCCGCGATCTCGATGGGAGGCGAGAGGTTTGGGCGACGGTCCACCGGACCGAGCCGTAGCATCCTCAGTGCGGGGTATGTAAACTTGGCTGCCATGGCGGCCAAGGAGTTCTCGTTCGACATCGTTTCGCAGGTGGACAAGCAGGAGGTGCGCAATGCGGTGGATCAGGCCCAACGGGAGCTATCCAACCGCTACGACCTGAAGGGCACCAAGTGCGAGATTCAGTTCGAGAAGGACGAGATCACCCTCATCGCCGACGACGAGTTCCGGATGGACCAGATCAAGGACATCCTGACCAGCAAGCTGATCAAGCGCGGCATCGACATCCGGCACCTCGAATACGGCAAGGCAGAGCCGGGCTCCGGCCTCACGATCCGGCAGAAGGTCGAAATGAAGCAGGGGATCAGCCAGGACAAGGCCAAGCCGCTCATCAAGCAGATCAAGGACAAGGGGCTCAAGGTGCAGGCTCAGATTCAGGGAGAGCAGGTGCGGGTGGCCGGCAAGGACAAGGACGAGCTGCAGAAGACCATCGCCTTTGTCAAAGGGCTGGACCTGGACTTTCCAGTGGATTTCGTGAACTACCGTTGAGGCTGCGGCCGCGGATGGCCGGGCTTTACCACTCCTTAACCCGCTGCAAGTAAGCTACTGATATGAGCTTTAGCCGCCGATCGTTCCTCGGCGCCGCCGGCCTTCTGGCCGGGGGCTTCACCCTCCCCGGATTCAAGCAGGTCGGCCGACCCATGCGCAGGCCGAAAAACATCATTTTCTGCGTTGCGGACGGCATGGCCATGTCCACCATGACGATGGCGGACCAGTTCCAGCGGGTTGTGTACGGTCGCCCGAGCTATTGGAGCGAGCTGACCAAGAAGGACTACGCGCTCAATGGCCTCCAAGTCACCGAGTCGCTGAACTCGTTGGTGACGGATAGCTCCGCTGCCGCCAGCGCATGGGGCTGCGGGCGGCTCATCTGGAACGGGCAGGTGAACGAATACCCGGACGGCACCAAGCTCAAGACCCTCTGCCAGATCATGCAGGAGAAGGGCATCCGCACCGGTCTGGTCACGACCACGACCATCACCCACGCCACGCCGGCGGGCTTTGCGGTCAACATGAAGCACCGCGGCATGGAGGCCGAGATCGCAGCTGAGTACCTCAAGGTGGGGGTCGACGTGCTGATGGGTGGAGGGAGCCAGTTTTTCCAAGCCGCGCGCCGCAAAGACGGGCGCGACCTCTTCGCGGAGTTCTCCAAGGCCTCCTACACGGTCGCGCGCAACCGGGACGAGATGCTGCGGTTGGGCGACGGCAAGCTGCTGGGCATCTTTAGTTCGAGCCACATGCCCTTCACGGTCGACCATGTGAACTCGCCGGAGCTCATGAAGAGCACGCCCACTCTGGTCGAGATGACGAGGATTGCGCTCTCGAACCTACGGAAGTCGCCCAACGGGTTCTTGCTGCAGATCGAAGGCGGGAAGGTCGACCACGGTGCCCACGCCAACGATCTGGCAGCGATGCTCTACGACCAGATCGCCTTCGAGGAGGCCGTCAAGGAAGCGATTGAATTCGCGCTCGAGGACGGCGAGACGGTAGTCGTGGTGACCACCGATCATGCCTGCGGCGGCCCGGCCCTCAACGGTGCCGGCCACGAATACATCGAGAGCACGGACGGGCTGAAGCGGCTGGCTGGAATGAAGGCGAGCTACGGGCCCATCAACCAGGACCTCGCAGGAGGCGTCACGGCTTCTCGGGTGCGCGAAGTGGTCGAGGCTCGGCTGGGAATCGCCCTTACTCCGGCGGAGGCGGAGGCGGTGGTGTCGGCGGCGGCCAACAAGCCTCCATTCGGCGACTCGATCTTCTACCGGTCGGTGGGTGCGACACTGGCGATGGTGCTGGGCAATCACACCAAGATCACTTGGACCAGCGGCAACCACACCTCCGATCATGTGCTGGTGACGGCGGTGGGGCCCGGCAAGGAAGCGTTCGCCGGGCTCCGCCACAGCAACACCTACTTCGACACCTTGTTATCGTTCAAAGGCCTCTCGCACTCGAATCCAAAGATGACCTTCGAGGAGGCTGCAAAGCACTACGAGAAGATCCGGGGCGACATCCCGCCGGAGGCGGAGGCGCACTGGAGTGGAAGTTATGCCGGATCTTTCGCAGAGATCACTACTTGATCGCCAAGGTGACCTTCAGCGCCTCCTTGACCTGATACATCTCTTCGGCACTCACATGGCCCAGGGACTCGGTAAGCCTCTTCTTGTCAATCGTGAATATCTGGTTGGCGATTGCCCAGCTTGTGCCTGCTAGCGAATTCGCCCGGGAGGGTTCCACCTTCGCGTACGTCGGGCTCTTCTTCTCCTTGGTTGTTAGGGGCACGACGACGACATTGCCATAGCCCTCCAGCCTGTTTAGCGCGTCTGTCTGAACGACAAGAACGGGCCTTCGGCCCTCATGAAGGTGGTCCTGGCGAGGTCCGAAGTCGTGCCAGAAGAGCGAGCCCTGTTCAATCGCCACGCCCAAACACCTCAGCCTGGGCCTCCTCGAAATCCCCGATATCGTTAGCTTCGGCGTCATCCGCAAGACAGGCAAGGCCAGCAACGATCTCGGCATCTCGGTCTCGTTCCAGCTTCTCACGGACCGCCTCGACGACATATTCGGATACTGATCTTTGCTTTCTGCGCTCAACCTGTTCGGCGACATCAGCCGGGAATCTTATGGGATATTGCCTGGTACGGCGGGTGGTGACTGCCATGAACGTAGTATACCACAATGGAGTGAGTTTTGGGATGCATCTTGTAGTGCGCAATCCGTCCTACGGCAACGCCAGCATCCTGTCCAGCGCGAGCCGCGCGAACTGGGCCGTCTTCTCCGGCACCTTGACCTCGTTGACCACCTCACCCTCCACGAGCCGCTCCAGCACCCACAGCAAGAAGCTGGGGTGGATCCGGTACATCGTCGAGCAGGGGCAGATCTGGGGGTCGAGGCAGAAGATGGTCTTGTCCGGATGCTCCTTGGCGAGCCGCTTGACCAGGTTGATCTCGGTTCCGATCGCCCACACGCCGCCCGGAGGCGCCGCCTCGACGGTCTTGATGATGAACTCGGTCGAGCCGTTCAGATCTGCCGCCCGGACGACTTCCAGGGGGCACTCCGGGTGGATCAGCACGTTCACGCTCGGATGTTCGCGGCGGGCCTTCTCGATCTGCTCGACCTTGAATCGCTGGTGGACCGAGCAGTGGCCCTTCCAGAGAATGAACTTCGCTTCCCGCAGCCGCTCCGGGGAGTTGCCGCCAAGCGGCTTGAACGGATCCCACACGACCATAGCGCTTTCGGGGTCGTAACCGAGCTTCACGCCCGTGTTACGGCCCAGGTGCTGGTCGGGGAAGAAGAGCACCTTGTCTCCCTGTTCAAGAGCCCATTCCACGGCAGTGGGAGCGTTCGTGGAGGTGCAAACGGTGCCGCCGCGCTCTCCCACGAACGCCTTCAGATTGGCGGCCGAGTTGATGTAGGTGACCGGCACAATCTTCTGAGTGGCCCCCAGTGCTTCCTCTAACTGACGCCAGCAATTGCGAACCTGGAAGAGGTTGGCCATGTCGGCCATCGAGCAGCCGGCCGCCATGTTGGGGAGGATCACCCTCTGGTGGGGCGCCGAGAGAATGTCGGCGCTCTCAGCCATGAAGTGGACGCCGCAAAAGACGATGAACTCGGCCTCTGGCCTGGCCGACGCGTCCTTGGCGAGCTTGTAGCTGTCGCCGCGGAAGTCGGCGTGCGCGATGATTTCGTCGCGCTGGTAATGGTGGCCGAGGATCACGAGCCGCAGGCCAAGCTTGGCTTTAGCGGCACGAGTCCGGCGGTCCGTCTCCTGTTCGGAGAGCCCAACATACTCCTGAGGCAAGGGCGCCTGGTACATGGCCTTGCCCTATTCTACGTGTGCGGGCCAGGGCTTATCTCGAATCAGCTTTGTTCGAGCTCGTGCGCCTGGCGGGCGAAGACGCTGTGAACATACTCAGCGACCGCGAGGCGCTCTTCATGGGTGGAGGGCAAAAAGCGAAAACCGCTTGCCACGAGCTCCGAGCCTTCGACCGGGTGCGAGTATCGCACCTCGCCCTTCAGCGAGATCGTCGTCCCTTCCTCACCGCCGCCGATCATCAGGTGGCAGGTCTGATCGACGGGGAGCAGCTCACGGGAACGGAGCTGGATGCCTCCCAGACCGATGTCGACCACGACCGCGCGAACCGGTTCTCGGTTGCCGTCGGGGTACACCAGCGCGCACTCCAGGATCTCAAAACGGGCGTATCGCCTCTTGTCGACGCTCACGGTATCGGCCACGGTGGTTCTCTTGCGGGACTTCACTGCTACTTATAGGGTCGGCAGATTGGGCCGCGGATTGGAGGCGTATCGAGGCTGGAGTTTGGAGATCTCCAAACTCCGCGCCCCAATAGTTGTTCGCGCTAGCGAATGCGGTCCGCGATCGTGCGCCGGATCATGGCATCGGCGATTTCGTCGCCCGTGGGGTTGTACTCGCCGGCCTCGATCTTGGCCTTGAGCTCGGCGATCATCTCTTCCCGGTCGGGCATTTCGATGATCTCCTGGGTGAGCTGCTCGATGAGAGGCTGGTCCTCTCGAAGCTGGTTCTCCTGCCCGATCTGATCGATTTCCTTGGCAACGTCGGGGTTGCTCAGGACCTTCTTAATCTCGTTGTCTGAAATTCGCATCTCGTTCTCCTTGAACGTCGCAAGTCTCAGACAGGCATCCCGGCTGTCTCGATCGCTCGAGACCCTAGGCTTTGCGTGATCGGAGTCGCCTCCGTCGTGCCCTTTTCTGTCAGACGCTTACCGTCTACATCGTTCATCGGCAGGTTCGCCAAGCTTCTTTAGGGCATTTTACGGCTTTTTTGCTTGGGCCGCCAAAAGATCCTGGGTGTTGGGATTTCCAGGGGTGTTAGGTGTTTGGAAGTTGGAAGGGCCTGCGGCTGACGCCGCAGGCCCTTCCTTGCGGATCGACCGGCGATGGCTACTGGCCGTCGCGGGGCCGGATCCGCTCGTTCTCGCGCGGGTTCGCTGCATTCTGGCGATCGGCCTCGGTTACCTCACGAACCGTGAGGAAGAACACCACCTCCGTCCGCAGCTTCGAATTCTCGACCCGCTTGAACAGGTAGCCCACGATCGGCAGATCCTTCAGGATCGGGATGCCGGCGACGTTGCGCCGATCCTCTTCCTGGATCAGACCGCCCAGCGCCAGGGTCTCGCCGCTCTTCATGTTCACATGGAGCGTGGAGCGCCGCGAGCTGGTCTGCGGCAGGTTGCCACCACCGGGGATCGGGGTGAAGCCCCGCAGGATCGACGACTCCGGCATCAGCACGAGCGCGATGTTCCCATCGTCTCCCACCCGACCGGTGACCTGCATGGCCACGCCGACGTTGACCTGGCCGGTCACGACCGAGATGCCGTTCTGCGTTGCCTGGATCTGCTCGACATAGCGCACTTCGTCCCCGACGAACAGGGTTCCCATGCGGCCGTCGCTGAGCAACAGGTTGGGCCGGGCGATCAGGTTGCCCCGGTTGGAGATCTGATCGAGCATGCCCGCGATGTCGAGCGAGCCGCCGCCGGCGAAGCCGAAGTTGGCTCCGACGCCGCCTGCGCTGGACGGCGAGCCCACACCCTGGTTGATCCGGATCGAGCGGACGGTGCCGCCGGTCAGCAGGTTCCAGTCGAGGCCGACCTTGAGCGCGTCCTCACGGGTCAGGTTCATGACCCGCAGCTCCATCGCGAACTGGCGAGGGGCCATGTCGATCATCTGCAGATGGGCATGAGCCCTCGCGATCTGATCGGCGGTTCCGTGGAGCATGAGCTTCATCGGGGTCGCGAACGTCTTGGTCTCGGCGCTGACGGTCATGGGACGGTCGTTGCCCGGACCCTGGGACTCGCCGCCTCCGCCGCTGCCGCCGGATCCGGGTCCTTGGGAAGCGCCCTCGCCTTCCTTGCCCAGACCGCTGCCGCTGATGGCCTTGGCGTCGTACTCGATGCCGCGCATCGGATCGATGGGCGGGGGCAGGAGATTGACGCGCAGGCCAGGTACGGCCGACAGCAGGTCGACCATCGCGTTCTGCGGCGTGATGTAGCGGAGCGAAACGATCTCGTAGCGGGTCGGACCGGAGTCGGCCGACTGGTCGAGATTGTTCAGCATCGTGAAGACCTTGTCCACGTCGTTCTCGCGACCCGAGATCACCACGACCTGGCGGCTGAGGCTGGTCTTGGGCGTCGCGACGAGCTGGACATTGCCGAAGTTGAGGGTCGGGTCCGCCTTCAAGGTCTTGAGGAGGTCCTCGGCCGGCACGCCGCGCGGCTCGTACATGCGCTGCACGACGCCGCTGTGGGCGGGGATCTTCACGCCCAGGGCCTGGCAGATCTGCCGGTCGATGCCACGGATCATCGTCTCCACTTCCTGGAGTCGTCCCGGGGCCCCGACCACGACCACGTAGTCGTCCTTCTTGGTCTTGTCGTCGTTGGTCTTGGTTTCGAGCGTGGTCGACCCCGAGCCGGCAGCGACCGACTTCTCGCCCTCGCCGGTCGGCTGGAGCTCGGTCGTCTGCTCGACGCTGACCTTGTCGCTCGGGAGCACGAGGTCATATCGACCCTGCAGCGTCGACGGCGGGATCGTCTTGAGGACGGCCGCCTTGATCTGCTTGCCCTCGCCGCTGAAGATGTTGACGACTCGGGTCTCGCTGCTCTCGTCGACGTCCCCGTTGATCTGCTGGAGGGTTTCCGAGAACTTGGCGGCGGTGGTGACGAAGAACGTGTTGCCGACCTTCGCGTACCGAACGCCGGACATCGCGGTGACGAAATCCAGAGCCTGCTCGACGCTGACCGCGTCCAGCGACACCGTGAGCTTGCCGGTCACTTCCGGCGCGGTGACGATGTTGACCTTGGCCTGCATCGCGAGCGCCTTGAGGATCTGGACGATCTCGGTGTTGACGAAATCGAGCGACACCATAACCGGCCGGTTCTTGGGCGGCGTGGGCGCTGGCTTCGTCTGCTTCTGCTCATGCAGGGGCGGAACCTTCTCGGGGAAGGCGCTGGCCTTGCCACCCGACTTTGGAGGCTCCTGCTTGAAGGCATGGATCTCCGCCGGCGTCTTGGGGAAAGGCTCCTTCCCGGGCGCGATCGACTCGGCGATCAGGGGCGCCTTCTTGGGAGCCGGATCCAGCGGGGGAACGCTCGTCGGGAAGTCGATCTTCTCGGTTTTAACCGGCGGCTTGGCCTCCTTCTCCTGCTCCGGCTCTTCGGAGATCGCGACGACGGTCGCGGCCTTGGGAGCGGGCTCGAGCGGAGGAAGCGCGTCGGGGAACTGGGCCTTGGCTACCTGGGGCTTGACGGCTTTGACCGCCGTGGCCGCAGGCTTCAGGCTGACCAACCAGCCCTGGTCGTTCTTGGTGAACGTCGGCTTGACGTTGGGGTCGTTCAGCACCAGATGCACGCGCACCTTGGGAGGGCTCGGCTTGTACCAGCTGTAGGTCACGTAGCGGAGCCAGCCGTCCTTGACGCTCTGGTAGCGTCCCTTGCCGGCGAGGTTCGCGTCGAACTCGACCAGCAACGAGCGGTTCTTGTTCGCCCGGAACGTGCGAGGCTGCTTCAGATCCTTGCCGAGGATCTGGACCTCCACCTGGCCATCGGTCTTGCGGGGCTGTACGCCCGTAAGAGTGCTCTGGGCCGCCGCCTGCACCGCCAGGAGCAGGGCAACGCCGCCCATCACGAAACGAGAAAGTTCACTTCGCATCTGCGGTGCCTCCCAACGTAAGGGTCATCGTCTTGTTCTTCCACCTCACGGTCACCTTGCCGCGAGAGATACCGACCACGCGGCTGTCGCCATCGAGGGCGGCGCCGTGGGTCACGAGTCGTTGATTGCCGGAGCCGTCGGTGAAAACGGCCGCTGGGGTGTCGCCCAGCACCACTCCGGAAAGCGTGTAGCCAAAGACCTCGGGCTCGGGTTCGACCTTGATGCCGTCTCCAAGTCCGGGGAGTTGAATGGGTTCGAAGCCGCTCGGCGGAGCTCCAAACTCGCGTGGCGGCCGCTGCTGGCGCGGCCGCGGGGGTTCGGGCTCGGGCTGCGGCGGCTCGGGCTGCGACGGCGGCGTCATGCCGGGAAGCACTCCTGCCTTGAACGGATCACGGGGCGGCAGCGCGCCGGCGAAGAGCGGGTTGATCGGCCCGGCCGACGCCACCAGCTTATCCTTCACAGGCTCGGCCGGCTTTTCCTCGCCCGCCTTCTTCTCGGTCGGCGCGGGTGCCGGGCTAGAGTCTCCCGAGAACTGGAACGCCCCGATCGCGACCACGGCTACCGCCAGTGCGGCTAGCATTAACAGCTTCTTCTTGTCATCCTGCATTCTGTTCACCCTCCCTCTGGTTCCGGGCGCTCGCGCCGCGCTCGCTGGGCTTGAAGAGGTAGGCCCGAAGCTCGATCGAGACCTCGAGCACGTTCTCTCCCGGTTTGCCGCTCTCGGCCTGTCTGGGGTTCATGGAGACTGTGCGGGCTTCCACGATCTTCGGGAAGCGCTGGAGCGCCTTGATGAAGTTCATGACCGAGCGGTAGGTGCCGCGGCCCTTCACCTCGATGTTCATCTCCTCATAGGGCTTGCGCTTCTGCGAGCTGTCCCCATCCTTCTGAGCGGTCGGCGCAATCTGCTTGATGACCGGGCGCACGCCCAGCACCTCGATGCCGTTCTCGCGACCGGTTGCCTCGAGTTCGAACAGAAGCGTGGGGATGTACGCGAACTGGGGCACGCTCTTTTCGAGGTGGCTCAGCTTGGTGCTCGTTTCCACGAGCTTCGTCTCGGAGTCCTTGAGTTGGCGACGCAGCTTGTCTTCGTCTTGGACCAGCTTCTGGAGGCTCTCGACCTCCTCGGCCTGGGCGGTCATGCTCCGGTATTGCCAGAAGGACACGCCGGAACCGAGCACGAAGGTGACGGCGGCCAGAATCATGAAGATGCGGGGGTTTGTTTGCTGTTTCATGCTTCGGGCTTCTCCTCTTGGACCTTCTGCTCGACGGTGCCCGCCAAGTTGGCGGAGACCTCGAATTCGATCCCCCTACCCTGCGCAATGACCTTCTCCTGCGTGAACTTGAGGTTCACGCCCTCGAGGTCAGGAAGGTTCTGAAGCCGCAGGATGAATTCGCCCACGTTGTCCTGCCGATCGCTCACCCCGATGAAGCTCACTTGGATCGGCTTCGTGGGGTCCTGGTAGATGCAGCGAATGCCGGTGAGCCAAAGAGGCTGCGGCGTCTGCACCGCCAGGTGCTCGGTGATTCGATCCCAGCGACTGGTCATGGTCTGGGCGTCCTCCAAGGTTTTGAGCCTTGGCGCGAGGGTTCCGTAGACCTTCTCGTTCTCCTCGATCGCCTTCAGGATCGGGTCGGTCTTGGCGAGCATCGCCTGGAGCCTCGACTCTTCGCCCTGAAGCTGTTCGGTGTGGAACAGGAAGTAGCCGAAGGAAGCCAACGAAGCACAGGCCGTGCCCGCGAAGGCCAGGAAGAATGCCCTGGCCCGGCGTTCGTTGCGCCTGGCGGTTAGCCGTTGCTCTTGAATGAGGTTAATCAGAGGCATTTTCAGTAATCACCTAGGCGGCTTTGCCCTGGGTTCGCATGGCTAGACCGGACGCGACCGCAAGATCGAGCCCGGCGCCTACGTCCCCGAAGCCGGAATGCGAGAACAGCGGGTTCTCGAACACGCCGGAAGCCTTGGTTTCGAGCGCGAGCTTGTGGGCGACGTACTGGGCCATGCCCAGCATCTTCGCGCCACCCCCGGCCAGCAGGATCTTGTTAACGGGGTTCGCTTGAGCCCCTTCGTTCTGTTGCGACTGGTAGTAGTTCAGAGATCGCCGGATCTCCCGGATCAGATCGTCGATGTGCGGCTGGAGCACTCGGAGGGGCGGGTTCTCGATGGGACCGCCGTCTTGGATCAGCTCAGTCATGTCGAGCTGAGCCTTGCCGGACTCGGCATCCTCGTACGAGAGCTTGAAGTAGGCCTTGAGGGCCTCCGTCAGCGTATGTCCGCCTTGAGGGATTGAACGCGTCATCGCAAAGACGCCCTTCCGGATCACACTCATGTTGGTCGTAGAGGCGCCAATGTCGACCAGCGCGATCGTGTCTTCCGCATACTCCTGCAACATGCCGGCTTCGATAAGCGAGCGGTAGGCGGCGAAGGCTTCGACGTCGACGGCTTCCACCTCGAGTCCCGCCTGCTCGCAGGCCTTGACGCGGCTTTCCACCACGTCCTTGGGCGCCGCCACCACCAGCACATCCATCTGTTGGTCGTCGGCCTGGCCGAGAATCTCGAACTCGATGTAGCTGTCCTCGACCGAGCTGGGAACGTAGCGGCTGGCTTCGAACTTGATCGATTTCCTAAGGGTCGCTTCGGGCATCCGCGGGATGCGGACCGAACGAACGACGACGGAGCCGCCGGAAACCGCAATATTGGCGTAGCTGGCGCTGATGCCCGCATCTCTGAGCAGCTGCCGAAGCGCAGCCCCCACGATTTCGGGGTCCACCACCACGCTGTCCTTGATCGCATCTTCGGGAGTCGCGGCATTGACGACGCGCGTCACTTTCCAGCCGCCGCCCATCTTCTCGACTTGCACCGCCTTCATGCTGTGGTGGCCCAGGTCGATACCGACGAATGCTTTGCGCTTGAAGAGGCTAAGCGACATCTTCTTTCTCCTCGCCGCGGAACGTCTGCAGGGTCAGCCACTCGTCGATGCCGCTCTTGGGAAACCGCCAGCGACCATCGACCACAAACGCGGGAATCTTGCCCTCCGCGGCCATCTGCTCGAGAGCTCCCTGGTTGATGCGCAGATAGGCTGCGGCCTCCCGGCTGGTCATGACGGAGTGCTGGGTCCCAACGATGGCCCTGAAGAGGCCGGAAAGCTGCTCGGGTGCCAGGAACAGCTCCATGCGGACAACGCCGCCACTGCCGGGGGGTGAGGGCGGCTCCGGCATCTGCACCGGCTCTGAAGTGACCGCGTCGTACGCTTGGGGCTCTTGGTTCTTCTTGAGTTCCAATTTGGGTTTCTCCGTTGCGAAGGCCGAGGACTCGGGCTCGGCAGGAGCCGAGCTCTGGTGGTTGGCTGCTTGGCGAATGGCGTCTGCTAGGTTCATGCGGCTTGTCTCCCCTGGTACTCGGCGACGATGTTGTGCATGAGGAATCCGTCGATGATCTTCGCCTTCTGGGCCATGCCGACGAGGAGGGCGTTGTCGGCTATCTGGCTGATCAGGCGTGGTGTGCCCTTGGTGAACTTGTGCATCTCGTAGATGGCGTCTGGGGTGAACAGGTGGGTCTCACCGGCATAGCCGGCGACCCGTAGTCGGTGCTGCACCATCTCGGCCGTATCCGGCACGTCGAGGGGCTTCAGGATGTGGCGAATGGCCATGCGCTGCTCGAGCGCCGGGACTTTGGCGAGCTTGGCTCTCAGTTCGGTCTGCCCGAGGAGGACCAGGTTCAAGAGGAACTGGTCGTTCATCTGGCAGTTCAGCAGGAGCCTCAGCTCTTCGAGAGTGCCGGCGGAGCGGATGAGGTGGGCCTCGTCGATCAGAAGAACCACGAGTTGGCCGCGCTCGTAGTGGCGCATCAGAGTCCCATGAAGCTGGGTGACCAGCGTCTGCCGATTCTTGCCCTGCGGCTCTTCTCCCAACTGGGTCAGGATCTCGTGAAACATCTGGACGGGCGTCAGGATCGGGTTGAAGATGAGGACGACCCTCGTCTTGATCGGATCGATCAGATCGAGTAGCTTCCGGCTGACGGTGGTCTTCCCCAAGCCGATCTCCCCGCTGAGCATCGCGGCGCCCTTGTTGCGTGTGATGGCGTAGTGCAGCATCATCAGCGCGTCCTCGTGCTGCCTGCTCATGTACAGGAAGCGAGGATCGGGCGTCAGGCTGAATGGTGGTTCGGTCAGACCCCAGTAGGACTCATACATGCTGGTGTGTTCTCCACGTTCGGACCCTGTTAGATTTGTTGGCACGCCGGACGCCAAACCTCAGCCGCGGCGTGAGGATTGGGTTCATTCGCTCGGTTCTTGGCCGTCCAGGCGTGCGATGGCCCACGGAATAGCTCTTTCCTCTCATCGCTCGCAGATGCGGATGTTAACGATGCGGGCTTTTGAGCCGGCTCGGTCCGGTGCCAAACTGGCGGCATGTTGAAGACGCCGCTTCTTCACCCGCAGATCCTGCACGCGCTGGCGAGCGCCGGGCACAGTTCCAAGATCCTCATCGCCGACGCCAACTATCCCTTCGCGACCGTCGTGGCTCCGAACGCCGAGAACGTCTATCTGAACCTGTCGCCGGGCAAGCTTCAGGTGCCGGAGGTGTTCGCGGCCATTTGGGGAGCAATCCCCATCGAGAGCATTGCCGTAAACGTTCCTGCGGACGGCTCCGAAAGCGAGGTGGTGGGTGAGATCCGGCAGCTGGCGGGTCCCCAGGTCCCCTTGGAGAAGCTTGGGCGATTCGAGTTCTATGATGCGGTGAACACCACGGATCTCTGCCTGGTGGTCGCGACCGGTGAACAGAGGATCTATTCGTGCGTCCTGATCACGATCGGGTACATCACCGAGCACGGGCAGGTCGTGAACGCCTAGCAAGCGGCCCCTGCCCCAACTGAGGGGCATAATTCGCAAATGGCTCGCATCATCGTCGAGGAGGCGGAGGCGCTGCTCGACCAGGAGATCCAGGTGCTCGACAAGGGCTTCGTGCGACTGGTCGACTACATGGGCGGCGACGCCCGCATCGTCCAGTCGGCGCGGGTGTCGTATGGCGCGGGCACGAAGACGTTCCGCCAGGACCGCGGGCTGATCCACTACCTGATGCGGAACTGGCACACCTCACCTTTCGAGCAGGTGCAGCTGACTTTCCATACGAAGATGCCGATCTTCGTGGCCCGTCAGTGGGTGCGCCATCGAACGGCGCGCTTGAACGAGATCTCTGGGCGCTACTCGATTATGAAGGACGAGTTCTACGTGCCGACGCCCGAGAACGTGTGTGTGCAGAGCGAATCGAACAAGCAGGGCCGTGCGGAGGCGCTACCTCTAGAGCAAGCCCTTCAACTCATAGCTTCCTTTGAGGAAGAACTGAATCGCTCTTATAGGTCCTACGAGCACTACCTGGAGCAGGGTGTGGCGCGTGAGCTGGCTCGCGCCGTGCTGCCGCTCTCGCTCTACACCGAGTGGTACTGGCAGATCGACCTCCACAACCTCTTCCACTTCCTTCGCTTGCGCATGGACCCGCATGCCCAGTACGAGATCCGGGTCTATGGCGAGGCGCTGGCCCGCTGCGCGAAAGCGGTAGCGCCCATCGCCTACGAGGCCTTCGAAGAGCATATCCTCGGCTCGATCACCTTCTCCCGCGCCGAGAGCGTGGCGTTGACGGCCCTGATGAATGGCCGGGAGCACGACCTCAGCGGCCGCAACCTGGCCGTATTCGAAGAGAAGCTCGCTCGCCTGAGGGCTGCGACGACCATCGAAGAGCCGGAGGAGCCGACTCCGCCGACACCCGGGTAGCATCAAGCCACCCACATGGCATCCCAACGCAGCGTCGTGGTCGTCGGAGGCGGGCTGGCGGGCCTCATGGCCGCGATGAAGCTTGCCGAAGCGGGCGTCAAGGTCCAGCTCTTTAGTCTCGTGCATGTCCGCCGCAGCCACAGCGTATGCGCTCAGGGCGGAATCAACGGTGCCGTCAACCTTCGCGGTGAAGGGGACTCGCCCTATCTGCACTTCGAGGACTCCATCACCGGCGGCGACTTCCTGAACCACCAGCCGCCCGTCATGCGGATGTGCGAGCGCGCACCGGCCATCATCTACCTCCTGGACCGCATGGGGGTCCCCTTCAACCGCACCCGAGAGGGCTTGCTCAGCTTCCGACGCTTTGGCGGCACCCTCAAGCACCGCACGGCCCACGCAGGAGCCACCACCGGGCAGCAGCTCCTCTACGCTCTCGACGAGCAGGTCCGCCGCTACGAGTCGAGCGGCCAAGTCGAGAAGTACGAAGGCTGGGACTTCTTGGGCCTGGTCAAGGATGCCAACGGCGCCTGCCGGGGGATCGTTGCCCAGAACCTGCGCAACATGCAGATTCAAGCCTTCGCAGCCGACGCCGTGGTCATGGCGACCGGCGGCAATGGCGTCATCTTCGGCAAGAGCACGAACTCCATCATCAACACCGGCGCGCCGGTGTCGATCTGCTACCAACAGGGCGCGCTTTATGGGAACCCCGAGATGGTTCAGATCCACCCGACTGCCATCCCCGGCGAGGACAAGTGCCGCCTCATGAGCGAGTCCGTCCGGGGCGAAGGAGGGCGACTCTGGACCCCCCGTGACCCCCACGACAGCCGTGCTCCGGCCGAAATCCCCGAGTCGGACCGCTGGTACTTCTGTGAAGACCTGGATCCCGTCTACGGCAACCTGCTCAGCCGCGACCTGGTGAGCTTCGCCATCTATTGCGTGTGCCGCATCGGGCGCGGCGTTCAGGGCAAGCAACAGGTGTATCTGGACATCACCCACCTTCACAAGGTCCGGGGCATGAGCCGCGAGCAGATCAACGACAAGCTCGAAGGCGTCCTCGAAATCTACGAGAAGTTCATGCGCGAGGACCCGATCGAGGTTCCGATGAAGGTCTATCCCGCCGTGCACTACACCATGGGCGGGCTCTGGGTGGACTACGCAAAGAACTCCGACGGCTTCATCGATATCGACTCCCATCGGAACCAGATGACCAACATCCCCGGCCTCTACGCCGCCGGTGAATGCGACTTCCAGTATCACGGCGCCAACCGGCTCGGAGCCAACGCGCTGCTCTCGTGCCTCTATGGCGGAGAGGTCACCGCGCAGGGGGTCCTTTCCTACGTGCGCTCGATGGCCGCCTCGGGCGAAGCGCTTCCCGAAGCAGTGCTCGCCGAGCACCAGGTGCTGCACCAGGCCGCTTACGACGGTCTGGCGCGCAGCGGCGGCAAAGAGAATCCCTACCGGCTGCATGCCGAACTCGCCGATGTCATGTGGAACAACTGCGGGATCTGGAGGACCCAGCGCGACCTCCTGGCGGCCCGAGACCGTCTGTCCGAGCTCGGCGAGAGAGCCAGGGACTGCGACCTCATCGACGACTCCGGCTGGAACAACCAGGCCATCCCCTTCACCCGAGCCCTGCAGCACATGATCGAACAGTCCAAGGCGATCGTCGGCGGCGCGATCATCCGCGACGAATCCCGCGGGGCTCACTTCAAAATGGACACGCCGCAGCGCGACGACCAGAACTGGCTGAAGTCCACACTGGCGACCTGGACGCCGAACGGACCGACCTTCGACTTCGAGGCAGTCGATACCAGCTTCATCGCGCCCCGGGCCCGCAAGTACCGGATCAACCAGAACATGATCGTCAAAGAGATCATGGGAGCGGACGCCTTGGCGGGCGTCGGCTCGCCTTAGGCAATCACAGCGCCGGTGGTAGGTACGCTCCACCCCATGCTCGATCCCCGCGTCACCAAGCTCGCTGAACTCCTCTGCACCCACTCCACCGAGCTCGGTCCCAAAGACTCCCTCCTCATCCACGCCTTCGACATCCCCGAAGAGGCCGTCGCCGAAGTCGTCCGCGTCGCCCAATCCAAAGGCGCCAAAGTCGCGGTCCGCCTCGAAAGCAACCTCGTCCGCCGACAGCTCATGCTCGGCATGACCGAGGACAACGCCAAGAC
>DATLGQ010000199.1:0-5864 GCA_035540435.1 Fimbriimonadaceae bacterium | reverse complement strand
TTGATGGACCGCACTCCGTCGTCCGGTAGGTCATGGGACACGAAAAGCGTGTCGACGCGACCAGCCGTGGCGGCCTCGGCTATGGCGGTTTCGTCCTCAGAAGCGAGCCCCGTCCCTAGGAGTTGGTGGAAGCGTGCGACGGATGCCTCGCCTACTTCTTCGAAGTGCGGGGCGGCAATTTCCCACGCAGCCTGGTGAATCTCTTCGGGGGTCGTTCTGTCCTGGTTGCCATGGACCTCCCCTTCAAGCAGGGTTGCGCTGGTGTTCGCCTTGCGGTAGATCGGCAAGAGATAGGCGACGCCCGCCAAGACCACGGGGGCCGGATGCTTTTTGAGGGTGGGAGCGAGTGCGGCATCGACCTTGTCGAAGTAGCGCTTAAAGTCCACCTTCTGCCGCTCCATGTTCCCTTCGTCTCCCGCTCCAAAGAACATCGCGGAACGGCCGCCACCCTTGGGAGACGCTCCGGCCCCCGAATGGAATTGCAGCTGCCGTTCGGGGTCGTCCGCATGCAGGGCTTCCGCCATCCCTCGCGGCACGTCTTCGATGAAGACCTCGGCGTGGCCGAATCGCGTGGCGTCGAACAAGCGGACATCGTTCGCGCTGACGGTGAGGATGTAGAAGTGGCCATCGCCGGAAAGCATGGGGAGCAACGGCGTGATCTCGAAGCTGTCCGCCACGGTCTGCCTGGGCGGCACGGGGATGGGAAGCTTGTACATCTTCGAAAAGCCGGTACTCAGGAAGATGGCCAGCCCATCGGCCTGATGCTGCCAAAACTCTTGATCCGTGATCAAAGGGCGCGCGCTGGCCGTGAGACTCTCGATCTCGTCCCACCGGTGCCCCTCCTCCGCGAGCCGGCTCTCGGCGTCGGCGAGCAGGTTCTTCAGGTGAATGCCTCCCTGAGCCACCTCCTTGCCGCTACGTAGCGTAGGCACGTAGATTGAAACGCAGGGGCCGTTGGCGGAGCCTGCGAGATCGATGATCTCGTCGCTGGTCATCCGTTCCGTTTGGGTCATGGATGGTATGACTGCCAAGGGGCGGAAAACGCCCAAACGTTTATCTTTCACATGGAAGAGCTCAAAACACGCGCTGAGCTCGCTCTCATCCTGCCCCACTCCCGCTGTGAGCAGACCTTGCGTTTGTGTTCGACGAGGGTGGCGGGCAATTCCAGACCTTGGAAGGAAAGATCGAGGAGCTCCGGCCAGGGAACGCCGCGAAAACATCGGCGGGTGTTGAGCATCGGCACGGAACTGCGCCGACCACTGAAGTGGCCCTCACAGCCGCTCAGGAGCTGCTCGACAGTCACGTTGTGCGTTGGCTGGAAGGGGTCGGCAAGGAGAAATATCCGAGTGACCGTTCCACGCCCCTGGTCTCTCAAATGTCTCTCAAATGGAGGAGACGAAATGAGACTTCCTGAGACGTCTGTAGATTCAAAGCCGGTCCTTTGAACCTGCTGGAATCTCCATGACACTGTAGGGGTCACAGGTTCAAGTCCTGTACCGCCCACCACCCTTTTGAACCTGACATGTGGTTCGGGCTCTCTCGAGAGCTTCGGCTCGGCAGCATCTCGGTCCATCAGGTGATGAGCACTACTCCGTGCTCGTGCTGCGACCGCCGGTAGAATCGGGGGCGGGGGCAAGCAGCTACACATGTCTCTAGACCTGCTCAGCGCAAACCTGCTCTCACCCATGGTGCTTGCGTTCGCGCTGGGCATGGTCGCCGTGCTCCTCAAGAGCGACCTCACTCTGCCGCCGGGCATCTACAACGCCCTTTCCATTTATCTGCTCTTTTCCATCGGCCTAAAAGGCGGAGTGGCACTGAGCGAGGCGAGTTTTCGGGAACTCTGGGCGCCAGCGCTGGCGACATTGGGACTCGGGGTTGTCACGGCGCTAACATCCTTCTTCTCGGCTCTCAAGCTCGGCAAGCTCGACCGTGCCAACGCTGCCTCGCTGGCCGCTCACTACGGCTCAGTCTCCGCCGTCACCTTCATCGCCGCACAATCCTTCGCGCAGGCTCAGAACATCCCCACCGAGGGTTATCTGCCAGCGCTCGTCGCGGTCCTGGAAATCCCCGCCATTCTCCTTGCGCTCATGCTTGCCGGAAGCCGCGACGGTGGCAGCTTCGGCAAGCTAGTGCATGAGCTGCTAACGGGCAAGACCATCCTACTGCTGCTGGGCGGGATCGTGATCGGAACGCTTGCCGCGAAGGAAGGCTTCGAGCAGGTCAGGCCAATGTTCGGAGATCTCTTCAAAGGAGCTCTCACATTCTTCCTGCTTGAGATGGGCCTGTTGGCGGCGCAGCGACTTCGCGATCTAGGTCGAAGATGGCTGTTCCTCACCATGTTCGGGGTCACCATGCCTCTTGTCAATGGTGCTCTAGGAGTCTGCGCGGGAACGCTGGCAGGCATGTCTCCGGGGGGAGCTGGTGTGCTTGGCTCAATGGCCGCAAGTGCCTCCTATATTGCCGCGCCGGCCGCCGTTCGAGTTGCCCTACCTCAGGCGAATGTCAGCGTCTCCCTCTCGGCTGCCCTCGCGATTACCTTCCCATTCAACCTGGCGTTCGGAATCCCTCTCATGATGCAGATAGCCGCGATACTGTGAATGCTGACCTTGCTCGGCTTGAAGCGACGCACCCAGCGACAACATCCTTTGCTCAGGTGACACCGCATAAGCCAGACGTCGGCGTCGAGTTGTTCGCGGCGTGGTTTGCTGGGCGAATCAGACCTCCACCTTTAAACTGGCTTCCCTGCTCGTCACCTCGAACATCTCGCCGTGAGGCACGATGGTGATTTTGCCGAACTCCTTCAACAGGGCGCGGTAGGCGTCTGCAACAGGCCTGGGACGCCTATCGAGGTCGTAGAGCCCGCAGCGGTCGACCACCCCGGATTTGACCGCAAGCTGACTCTGCCAGTCGACCTGGTCGTTCAGGGAATACCAGGTGAAACCCAAGACCGGCACTCCGTCCTTGCGCATCCGCAGAATGTTGAGCCACTGCTTCCATAGCCAGCTTGGCGCCTGCTCCGGGTCGTAGTGGTTCGTCTCCGTGTGCATCACGGGCTTTCGATACCTGTCGTAGTATTCGCGCGTGATGAGGTACCAGCCGAGCACATCCTCGCCTGAACACCGGGTGCCATCAGGGAGAAGGATCTGCTCGTTGCGGCCGTAGTAGTCGTTGCCCATCACCTGATAACCCGGGGGCTCGCCGACCATGAACCAGTCGTATTCTTCTCGGGTGAGCCCGTTGTCGAGGGCGTACATCAGAACATCCGCGTCTGGCAAATGGGCATACAGCAGGTCGAGCGCTAGCAATCTCGACTTGTTAAGCAGGGTGATCCGCTGGTCTGGCGCCGCCTTGGTCTGGTGGATGAACTCGGCGCTCTCGCTCTGAACGATCACGCAATCCGGGCGGTTCAGAGCGATCCGATGGTTGCCCAGAATGCTCGCGGCCACGCAGTGCTTCAGCGTGGTGACAAACGCCCGCTCATCGCGAAGCTGCTCGTTCCAAACGCCTTCACGGGAGCTCAGCTTTGCCGTCACATAGATCTCGTTTACGGGGGTGTAGAACCGCACCCACGGGTACCGCTTCGAGACGGCGTCGCAGTAGGCGGCGAAATGGATCGGCAATTCAGGGTTCTGGTAGTCGCCGATCCAGTCCGGCAGCCCAAAGTGCATCAGGTCGAGGATCGGCGTGATCCCTAGTCGCCGCATCTCGGCCAGCACCAGGTCGCAAAACTCCCAATCGAACCTGTCGTGGCCGATGTGCACTTTATAGTAGGGCAGGCCGTATCGCAGAACGCGCAGGCCGAGATCCTTCACCAGGGCGAGGTCTTCTTGCCACCTCGCGTAGTGGCCGCACTCCTCCATCAGATCTCGCCGCACCCGGCCCGATTGAATCTTCGGATAAGAACACTCGATGCCTGTGGCAAACATGAAGTTGCCGGGCTCGCCAGTGGGTAGACCGCTGCCATCGGAGCCACGGGCGCCGCCGTATTGGTCGCCGGCGTAGTTGCCTTCCCCGTGGACACGCTTTACGACATCGAGAAAGCTCGTCAAGGCGTCGCCCACCTATCCCGCACTTGAGAGCCTTCCTCCGGTGACTTCCAGCAAAGCGCCGGTGACGAAGCTTGAGTCGCTGCTTGCCAGGAACACATATGCGGGCGCGAGCTCCTCCGGCTGTCCCGGTCGCCCAAGCGCCACCTCATGTCCAAAGTTCTCGACCTCTTCCGGCGGCATGGTCCCGGGAATGTTCGGAGTCCAGACCGGGCCGGGCACGACGCAATTCACGCGAATGCCTCGTCCGCCGAGATGGAGAGCCAGTGACTTGGTGAATGCGTGTACCGCGCCCTTGGTCGCTGTGTAGTCGATGAGCAGCTCGTGCCCGGTAAGCCCTACGATGCTTCCGGTGTTGACGATCGCATCTCCTTCTTTCAAGTGCGGTAGGGCGGCCCTGAGCATGTAGAAGTAGCCGAAGATGTTCGTTTCGAACGAGAGCTTGAACTGCTCCTCCGTCAGATCCTCTACGCGGCGCTGTGCCATCTGATAGTGAGCATTGTTGACGAGGACATTAAGGTGCCCGAACTTCTCGACCGTAGCTTTCACTGCCTCGCGGCAGGCGCCCGGATCACGAACATCGCTCTTCATGGAGATGCACTTGCCGCCGCGGCGCTCAATAATCGCTCTGGTTTGCTCGGCATCGGAGTCGTTCACGTTGCATGTGATCGCGACTTCGGCCCCTTCGAGGGCGAATGCTATTGCAACGGCCCGACCGATCCCTGAGTCCCCTCCCGTAATGATCGCGACCTTGTCCATGAGCTTCCCGGCTGGCTTGTAGTTAGACAAGTCTGAATCTGGCTGCTGGGTCATCTCCGACTGCTTGGCAGGATATGGAAGCTTCTGCGCCCGGATCTCCTCGGCCTTCGGTCTGTACTCGTCTGCCATCGGTTATTCACCTCTTCCAGAATGTGACCGTCCGTCCTGAGCGCCAGCGCCTCGATCGTGAGGCTGGGTTTCGCGGAGCCACTGCCACCATGCAATGCACATCTCAGGGGTGACTCGGCCGATCGGAATGTTGCCGAGGCGCGGATAGACGAGGCGCTCCATAGCACTCCTGATCTCGATGATCGAGCGAGGCTTCTTGCCCTCGAGGGGGAGTAGGTTGTCGAGCACGAACTCGCTCCACTTCTGAACGGTCATCTCAGACTTGCTGGCGAGCGGGTTGCCTGAGGTGAATGCGTTCAGCGCAGACCAGGCCTGCGCTTCCGCCTCCTTCACGGCACGGGACCACGTTGCATTCGGGCCGAGGGTACGCAAGACGGCGGCTACTGAATCCTTGCCTTCCTTGCGACGAGTGTCGCCGTATTCAGCTTCGCAGTATGTGGACCACCGGTAGGCGATGATCTTGCCCGATTTGTCACGAACGTGGACGCCGTTCTTTGTGGGGGTGGAACTCTTGGGACGTGCCATAGCCGGAGTTATCTCGCGCTAAACGGCCTAAGGGGTTCATTTAGCGTCCATGTCTGCAAAATGCGCAAGTTTGAACCTGATCCGATACAGGTTCAAGTCCTGTACCGCCCACCACCTTACCTTTGTTGCATTCCGGGCCGATGGGTAACCAAACGTTCCGGAACAACGTGTAGCCCGTTCGTCCGTATGTTTGGGTAGGCTCGCCCGAGGCGGCTTCACCCGGCGGCACCCACACCTCCATGTTCAGGCGAAACCCCATCAACGCGTTCATCTTAGTCGCGGCGGCGCTCCTGACATCGAGCTTCCGATCGCCGCCACCCTCCGCAGCCCAAGGAGACGCGGCTGCGCCAGTGCCGGCCTTTGCCAAAGACGTAACCCTGCACGTCGTCCTGCACGAGCTTGGGC
>DATLGQ010000198.1:0-2382 GCA_035540435.1 Fimbriimonadaceae bacterium | reverse complement strand
GTCACGACAAGTCCAAGGAGTTCGGAGCCCTTGCCCAGCCGAACGGGAAACCGAGGAGGAACCGTGATGGTGTCGCATAGCTACCGAAGCCAAAGTGGGACAGGGGTGGTGAACCTTCACAGTCCGCACGACCGGAAGCAGGCATGGCCCACGTCAGGAAAGTGCCGCGAAAGAAGAGGAACGGCAACAGTGGCCACGCGTGGCAGGTCCGCTACCGCGATCCCGATCGAGTGGAACGCAGCCGGACCTTCCGCACGAGGGACGAGGCCGACCGTTTCGCCCGCAAGGTAGAGGTCAGCAAGGACGAGGGCAGCTACATCGACCCGGCCCTTGGGAAGACCCTCTTCATCGATTGGGCCGAGGACTGGCTCGCATCCAGCGCTGCGGGTCTCAAGCCCAGCACGGTCTCTGGCTACCGCAGCCTTCTCAACAACCACATCTTGCCCGTCTTCGGCAGGGTCCCCCTCGCCAAGATCAGGCCGGTGGACGTGCGGTGGTTCGTCGGCCAGCTCTCCGAACAGGGGATGAGTCCTTCTCGCATCCGCTCGACCTACTTCCTCTTGCAAGCGAACTTCAAGGCCGCGGTGGAATCCGGCTACATCGGCCGGTCACCGTGTCTCGGTGTGAAGCTCCCCCGCGCGGTGGTGCGCGAGATGCTCTTCATCTCGGCAGAGGAAGTGAAGCGGATCGGCACGGCGGTGCCGGAACAGTACCGGGCCCTGATCTATCTCCTCGCTTATGGCGGGCTCCGGTGGGGCGAAGCTGCCGCGCTGCGCCGCAAGCGGGTGAATGTGCTGCGCCGGAGGATAGAGGTCGCCGAGTCGCTGTCCGACGTTGACGGCCAACTGCACTTCGGTTCGACCAAAACGCACCAGGCCCGCCAGGTCGCGTTGCCGAAGTCACTCAACGAGACATTGAAGAGCCATCTCGAGCGCTACGTCGCGAAGGAACGCGACGCCTTGGCGTTCACCTCACCCGAAGGCGAGCCCCTGCGGCTGCCGAATTTCCGCAGGCGGGTTTGGTGGCCCGCCCTCGACGAAGCCGGTATTCCGCGTTCGGTGCGGATCCACGATCTTCGCCACACCTGTGCGTCGCTTCTCATCGCTCAAGGGGCTCATCCCAAGGCGATCCAGCACCATCTCGGACACAGCAGCATCTCGGTCACGCTCGACCGCCACGGCCACCTCTTCCCGGACCAACAAGACCAGGTAGCCGACGCCCTCGACGAGATCATTCGCTGACGACCGATGCCCAGAATCAGCGAGTTCTACGGAATCATCATCTGGATGTACCACAACGACCATGAACCGCCGCACTTTCACGCCGAGTACGGGGAGCACATGATGCGCTTCACGATCGACAGCCTTGAACCGATGGGCGGATCACTACCGCGGCGGGCTATGCGTCTGGTGCGGGAATGGGCGGAGCTTCACCGTAGTGAGCTCATGGAGAACTGGAGAAAGGCGCGGAGTGACCTGCCGCTCGATAGAATCGAGCCGTTGCCATGAAATATCCACCGTTGGTCCACGTCACCTCGGTCGAGTCACTCGGGGGGTTCGTCCTCCGGCTTACGTTCGACGATGGGGCGACGATCGAACGAGATCTCACCGAATATCTGCGAGGCGGTGTCTTCAAGCCACTGCGCGACGACCCCGAACTGTTCAAGCAGGCACGGGTAGAAGGTGGAACCTTGGTGTGGCCTAACGGAGCCGACATGGACCCGGTGGTGCTGCGAGGGTTCGCCGAACCCGCGTGGAAAGAAGACGAGACCGCGACGCAATCAGGGTAGCTATCCGTCCCTTATAACGAAAAGCGATGAATTCACCTCACCGCAGGGCGAGCCGCTCCGGCTCCCGAACTTCAGGCGGCGCGCGTGGTGGCCGGCACTCGATCGGGCAGGCATTCCGCGCTCGGTTCGGATTCACGACCTCCGCCATACGTGTGCGTCGTTGCTCACTTGTCCAGGGCGCCCATCCGAAGGCAATCCAGCAATACTTGGGCCACAACACGATCTCCGTCACCCTCGACCGCTACGGCCACCTTTTCCCCGACGAGCAAGATCGGGTAGCGGATGCGCTCGACACAGTCATGAGAGGCGCAGGACCGCGGGTCGAATGAGCGGTCTAGGAATCGTGCCGCGATTCGATGCCTTCAGTTATCAGGATGTCGTTGCAGACAACGACACACTCGTCACAGATCTGGATACCCGGCGGCCCTTGGATGAGCTTTCGGACTTGGTCGGGCTTCTTTCCGCAGAATGAGCAGTAGGGGTTCACGGCTCTCCGTCGCGGCCTCAGTCTGATTCCGACGACTCGCTTCACGATCGCAGCATACGAGGACTCGGCCAGGCATTCCTATGTCTTCGCCGTCGCTGAATCATCC
>DATLGQ010000197.1:0-20560 GCA_035540435.1 Fimbriimonadaceae bacterium | reverse complement strand
GAATGTCACCCAGACCCACCAAGACCGCCGTCGAAGTCATCGCATGCCTCCCATCGAGCCAGCCGCGCCCGCGGCCCAGGTGCGTGCCTCCCCGGCTCGCCCCCCACGCACCCTTGCCGGAGTCGTTGTTCCACAGCGAGGATCGAAGACCACCAGGTAATCGTACGGATACGGGAACGCTCTCCAAAGCTGCGGCGTTGAAATCGGTAAGCACAAGAGGCCTCCTCCAAAGGAGGCAAACGATCAACCTCCTCTCACAGCGAGACATTGCCACCTCTCCGGCGATGTCTCGTTTTCTTTTCCCTGGCTCGTCTCGAACTGCAACTGGCCGTCGCGCCATACTGATGCGACGGTGAATTCCTTCGAAGGCAACATGAACGCCGCCGGCAAACGGTTCGCCGTGGTGGTCAGCCGCTGGAACGAGTTCGTCACCAAGCAGCTTCTGGAGGGGGCCCTGGCGGAGTTGGCCAGGCACGGCGAGCCGGAGGTCGACGTCGTGCACGTGCCCGGAACCTGGGAAGTCCCGGCAGCCATTCGAGCATTGTTGGAGCGCCCCGACCGGCCGGACGGCGTCCTCGCTTTGGGCTGCATTCTTCAGGGGCAGACGACCCACGCCCGACTGCTGGGCGCGGACGTCAGCTCGGCGCTGAGCCAGCTTCAGATCGAGTACGGGGTGCCGATCGCCTGGGGCATTCTGACGCCAGAAACGATGGACCAGGCGCTGGACCGCTCGGGCCTGAAGCTGGGCAACAAGGGCCGCGAGGCGGCGTTGGCGGCCATCGAGATGGCGGATCTACTCGCTCAAATCCGCTCGCGCGGCTGAAGCTTGCTCGTCTTCAGTTATCGCCCGGCTAGCGAAGCTCACGGCTTCGGGCGCATGCTTCTCGACCGGCTGGATGGCCTCAGGACCCAGGGTGAAAAAGACACGGGTGCCGCGGCCGACAGCCGACTCGATCCACACGCGGCCGCCGTGCCTCTCCACGGCACGCCTCACGTTCGCCAGGCCGATGCCGGTGCCCGGGTAGTCCTGGTCGCGATGTAGCCGCTCGAATGGACGGAACAGCTTGTCGCTGTACTGCATGTCGATGCCTATGCCGTTGTCGCTGACGAGGTACGCGGGCTCGCCGTCGGCGTCCACCTGCGTGAATCTCACGCGGGCGGCCGCGCCGTCCTCGGCGTATTTGCAGCCGTTATCGAACAGGTTGGCCAGGACCATCGACAGGAGCATCGAGTCACATTCGGCTCGCAAACCTGGCTGGACGGTGATGCGGGCGCGCGGGTGCTGCGCTCCCACCTCTCGGGCTACAGAAGCGGCCAGGCTCGAAACGTCCACGGGTTCTCGGCGTATGACCCGGTTGCCGACTCTGGCGTACTGGAGGAGGTCGTCCACCAGCATGCTCATCTTGAGCGCTGCTCCCACCAGTCTTTCGAGGTTTGTGCGTCCGGCCGGAGAAACTTTGGTCCCTTCCTCTTCCAGGACGATGCGAGCATTCGCGACGATTGCTCGGAGGGGGCTGCGCATGTCATGAGAGACCGCATAGGTGAAGCCTTCCAGCTCTTCGTTCTTCGAGAGCAGATCGGAGGTGCGCTCTTCAACTCTTTGTTCGAGGCTCTCGTTCAGCTCGAGAATGGCTTGGTGCGAGCGCTTACGCTCCGAGATGTCCCGGATGAACGCGATGTGCAACTTCCCGCGGTCGGTCTCGTGTGTCACGGCATACACCTCGGCGTCCACCAGGCTCCCGTCTTTGGCCTGGATCGAGACTTCGGGGCGTGCCGCGGTAATGTCGCGCCTCGGCGAGGCGAGTTCGGGAAAGTTGGCAGTCGAATCGGTGGCCTCGCCACCGAGCAGGGAGCGAGGCAGCGCGCGGCCCACCGTCTCCTGTGCCCGCCACCCAAGCAGCCGCTCCGCGTTGCGGTTCCAAAAGACGACCCGCCCTTGCTCGTCGGTGGCAATGACGGCGTCCATCGTGCACTCCAGGACCAGGTTTCGCAGCCGCTCGCTTTCCTGCAGTTCGTGTTCGGCCTGACGTCTCTGCTGGGCCTCGGCGTCGGCGATCGCCCGAGCGCGGCGTAGCTTCGAGCTGACGGCGCCGATGAAGATGGAGGTGCCGCCAAAGATGATCGCGGAAGCGACGATCCGGATCTCGTTCTCAGGAGTTCGCTCGAACGCCGAAGCGGGCAGCATGGGCCCGAGAGCCATGTGGACGCAGAGCAGAAGAGCGTTGAAGAGGCCGGCGCCCCAACCGAGGAAGTAGGCGATGAGCGCGTTCGAGACCCAGTAGATCGCCCCAGGGTTACCCCGGACGCTCGTGGTCGGGAAGAAGGGTTCGCAAGCCACGATCACGAGCACCGTGAGCCCCACCGCCAAGGCCACCTTGATCAGTTGATTCTTTCGAGTGCCACCGGCCGCTGATTCGTCGGCTTGCAAAGCCCCTCCCCTTTAAAACCCCCGAGCATCTTCCAGTATACGATGCCCCCATTGAGCCAATCGTCCAGCGCCAAACGTCTTTGCCTTGTAAGCCGGGCAGGTAGCCTCGGAAGACCAGCACGCCCATGCCAGTTCTAACCCCAGCCTCGAGGGATCAGGCGGAGGAGGTCGTGGAGCCCCAGTTCGTGCCCCAGGATCCGCGCCGCGTCGCATTCGACGTGCTCAAGGGTATTGGGATCCTCGAGGTCATCCTGCACCACTGCCTGGGGGCCAGCTCTCGCAAGTACGTCGAGGAGGCCGGCGCGGCGTGGTGGGTGATGCGCGGGTTGAACCGTCTACTGCACTTCGCCATTCCGCTGTTCCTGCTGGTGTCGGCTGTTCTCCTCACCCAAAGCCTGATGCGACGGTACGACTGGGGGCGTTTCGTGAAGCGGCGAGCCGCCCGCACGCTATGGCCCTACCTGTTGTGGTCGGCCATTTACTGGCTCTTCCGTCTCAACGTGCTCAAGGTCGGCTCCGATGTCGTCGTCGCCAGTTACAGTTATCCGCTGTTGGGCACTTTGACCGGGCCCAACATGCTCGTGGACCTTCAGGGTCTAAGTAAGGATCTGATCTGGGGCAAGGCCTACTTCCACCTCTATTTCATGGTGGTGCTACTCCAGATGGCGGTGTTGCTGCCGCTGGTGGTGTATGTGGTCCGCAAGGGGCGCTTCAGCTTCTCGGGCGCGTTCGCGGCGGCGGCCGCCCTTCAACTCATCGTGTACCTGGTCCAAGCCAACCTGTGGAGAATCTCGACGCCCGCGTCCATGGTCCTCTGGTACATGGCGCCCCTATTCCTGGGCGTCTGGATCGGCATGCACCCCGAACGGTGGTCGGAGGTGTGGAGGCGATGCCGCGGATGGTTTCTACTGGCGGCGGGGCTGGCGCTGGCCGTTTACCTGCCGGCCTCTCTCATCCTCGTCGGCGGCGGCAAGGTGCCGAGCCTTCTTTTCAACAGCGCCTTCTCGGCCTATGCGGTGTTGATCTCCCTCGTGCTGCTGGGCTTCTCGACCCGGATAGCCAGGAGCCGGCTGGGCCCGTTTCTGGCGATGTTCGGAAGGGTGTCGTTGCCTATGTTCCTGGTGCATCCGATCGTCCTGTACTTCCTCAGCGGCCCCAAGATCTCGTCGGTCATCGAGCAGTTCCCTGCACCGGTCGTGCTGCTCGCGGGACTGGTGATTGCGATCAGCTACGGGCTGGCGCGGCTGGCTTCAACGTTGCGGATGGACGTGACGTTCTTTGGGCAGCGGCTGCCGGTTGGGCATGCGCCAAGCGCGCGTGCTACTTCGACTGCGGGCTGAAAAGGGGCTCTCGGAAGTCACCCTGTCCGCCGGTCAGATTACGCTCGCCGCTGCCGTCTCGGTCAATGGTGAAGACGCTTCGCTTGCCTTGGGCATCCGGCCTGATAAAGACAAGGGTGCGGCTGTTCGGGTGCCAGCTCACCTGGGAGATCCGGCCGGCCAGGACCAGCGTCCGCTGCTGTCCACCGCCCTCCGCGGCGGGCATCACGACGAGCTGCTCGGGGGTGAGGCTGGAGTCCTGGTAAGCGCCCACAACCACCGCCACGGTCGATCCGTCGGGGGAAACCACCGGATTGCCGAACGCGAGCTTGTCGTCGGGGCTGATCGCGATCGGTGGGACGCTTCGTTCCGGCCTGTTGGGATCGACCATCCCGATCCAGTGGTGGAAGGGTCTCGTGACCCTGCCATCCTTGACGAACTCAGGCGGAACCCTCCGCAGGTCCGGAAACTGGAAGCTTTGGGCCGTGAACACCACCTCGCCCGTCCGCGGGTTGACATCGAATTCCACCTTCTGGCCCGCCGCAACCGTGACGAGGGGAGGGAGCAGGCCCTGCTCGTTTGGAGTCATGTTCTGGAGCACCAGCGCCTCGCCTGTTTCGGTCCGGCGGACGCCGACGATCCAACCCCGGTCGGGAGTCCACCGGGCACGCTTGAACCGAAGCTCAGTCGCGAGGCCCTCTTCGGCCATTTGTTCTTCATCGCCGCCGCTTCGCTGGTTCTCCGGGCGCGGAACGACTCGGATCTCGGCACCCGACGCCGGATCGAGCTCGAAGACCATGCCTCCGCGCACCAGCAGCAGATTCTTGGAAGAGCCTTCTACGTGAGAGGGCAGGAACGCGAGCGCACTTCGGCTGAGCTTGGCGGTCGTGCGCCTCTCGACGACGTTAGCGCCAATCGCCCATCGGAAAGCATGGTAGACGTCTTCGACCCGGTCGCTGACGAAGAACAGGTGGTTGCCGTTTGGCCTCCAGGCCAGATCTCGGTCGGTAGCGCCTTCGCGATAGTCGGGACTGCGCACGATCGTGCCATCCGGCTTGATGAGCACCGCCTGCTGCCCGTCACCTTTGACTTCGACTGCTGCTACCCAGCCCGCAGTATCGGCGGTGGCCAGCTCGGCGGGGTCACCACCGTACGTGCGAAAGAGCTGGATCGCCGCGACGAGCAGCGCGATGACGAACAGCAGGATGACGAACCGCTGAGCGAGCTTGCGGTTGATGAGGGCGACCTTCGGTTGTTGTTCTGCCATGTTCTACGCAAGCCGCATGCCCGGGCGTAGGCGCAGCCCGTTCATGAAGTCTCTTCCAGTCATCGCCTTTTTACCTTCCGGCTGCACCCGCAAGAGATCGAGCGCACCGTCCGCGAAGGCGAGCACGCACCCCCCCGGGAGGAGGTGTCCAGCTTCGCCCCTCCCATCCACTGGCCGGCACTCCAGCACCTTCATCGCGCCAAACACCGTCTTCAGGAACGCCCCGGGCGCGGGAGTGAAGGCCCGGAAGCGGTTGTATTCGTGCAACGCCGGTCGGTTCGTCTGGAGTTCCGCCTCGTGCTTCTCCACCTTGGGCGCAAGCGTCGCCTCTGCGTGGTCTTGGGGCACTCGCGGGTACTCCCCGGTGGTCACACGGGGCATCCATTCCACGGCCATCTGGGCGGCGATCTCAGCCAAACGCCCCTGCAGTTGGCCATAAGTCTCGTGCGGGTGGATGGGAGTCCGCTCGATAGCGATGATGTCGCCGGTGTCCATACCGCGGTCCATCTGCATGAGGGTGATTCCCGTTTCGGCTTCCCCATTCAGAATGGCGCGTTGGATGGGGGCGGCGCCGCGGTACTTGGGCAGGATGGACCCGTGGAGGTTGAGGCCGCCTCGATGGGCGGACTCCAACACCTTCGTGCTGAGGATCTGCCCGTAAGCCGCGACCAGCAAGGCGTCCGGTTCAAGGGTAATCAGACGCTCCACGAAATCGGAGGCCCGCGACTTCTCCGGGGTTTCAACCAAGAGGCCTTGCTCAAGCGCCACCCGCTTGACTGGACTGGGCTGGAGCCGCATGCCCCTGCCGGACGGACGATCGGGCTGGCTGACCACCAGAACCACGCTCGGCGCCATGGCCCGCAGAGCTGGAACCGCGAATTCGGACGTCCCGAAGAAGACGAGCTTCATTCCACGGGTGTCGAATCGGTCGCGGGATGAACCCAATGAAGCGTGGCCATGTCCACGATGTCGGTGAACAGGATGCCTTCTAGGTGATCCACCTCGTGCTGAAGGACTCTGGCGGCCATGTCCTCCATCTCAAACTCGACCTGTCGACCTTTCCGATCGAACGCCTGAACCCTCGCGTACTGCGCCCGCTTGACGTCGCCATAGAGTCCTGGAATGCTCAGGCAGCCCTCCTCACCGATCTGCTCGCCCTCCAGCCGCGTGATCACCGGGTTGATGAGCGCGGTGGGTCGATAACCTTTGGGGGCGACCACAATGACCCGCTGCAGGACCCCAACCTGGGGCGCGGCGAGCCCGATGCCGTTCGCCTTGTTCATGATGCGGATCATGTCATCGATCAGGAGCTGCGTCTTCTTGCTGATCTTGGGAACCTCGAGCGCCTTTTGACGCAGCACGGGCGCCGGCACCTTGACGACCGGCCGCTCCTCGTTCTGGACGTAGAGGTACTTGAACTCGTCGGGGACGACGATCTCCATTGCTCTCTATTGTGAGCGACGCGCGCCCACGCGAGGTGCGGGGTCAAATCACGTCCGCGTGATGGCGGATGCCTTCGCGATCGATGGCGATGAAGTCGAAGCGATAGCGGCGATCGGGCTCGGCCACCTGCTCGAGGTACTTGAGGGCCGCCCGCCGCAACGATTCGGCCTTGGCTGAACTGAGAGCTTCCTCGGGCACGTAAGGTTTGGCCATGTGAGCCTTGACCTCCACGAACACGATGGTGTCTCCGTCGAGCGCGACGAGGTCAATTTCGCCGCCGCGGATTGCAAATCGCCGGGTGACGATCGTGTAGCCCTTGCCGATGAGGTACTCAGCCGCTCGGTCCTCGGCCGCGCGGCCTACTCGTCGAAGGTCAGGCATAGCTGCTCGTCCACCCGGAACGGTGAGAAGGACATGCGGTGGATCGGGCAGGGACCATGGCGCTCGATGGCCTCGAAGTGCTCCGGCGTCGGGTATCCGTAGTGCCGGTCGAACCCGTAGTTCGGGTAGAGCTCGCTCATCTGCCGCATGTGTCGGTCGCGCTCGGTCTTGGCGAGGATCGAGGCGGCGGCGATGCACGCGAACCGGCCATCCCCCTTGACGACCGGCTCGGCCCAAGGCAATTCCCGAGGCGCCTTGTTCCCATCCACCAACACCCTCTCCGCCCGAACCGAGAGCGCGTGGTACGCCCGGCTCATGGCGGCCATGCTGGCCCAGAGGATGTTCAGACGCTCGATTTCCTCCACTTCGGCGAAACTGACCGCCCAGAGGGCCTTGGCCTTGATGCGAACGGCGAGTTCCTCGCGCGCTTCGGGTTCCAACTGCTTCGAGTCGTTCAGGCCCTTGCAGTTGAATCCCTTGGGAAGGATGACGGCGGCCGCAAACACCGGCCCGGCCAGCGGTCCCCGTCCCGCCTCGTCCAGACCTGCGACGCCGGGCAGGTGCTTGAGGCGTTTCGTGGGTGTGGCGGAGGTCGGCACGGGCTCATTTTGACCGACGAACCAGGCTCTGCTAAAGTGGCGTATGCTGTGCGCGATGTTGGTTCTCGCGGCGGAAGCTCAAGGCGCTCCGGACTTGGACTCTCTCTTGAGGCAGGTCGATGAAAGGCGGCTCCGATCGACCGTCGAGAAGCTCGCCTCGTTCCACACCCGGAACACCCTGAGCGCCACGCTCAACGAAGCGGCGGAATGGTTGGCCGCCGAGTATCGCAAGATCCCCGGGGTTCAGGTAGAGCTCATGAAGTACGCCCTGCCCCGTGGACGGCGAGTGCCCGAGGACAAGGAGGTGGTGCAAGTGGTGGCTACCCTGCCTGGGGCGACCGATCGGCGCATCCTCGTTGGGGGGCATCTGGACTCCCTGAACCTGCAGGTGGACGCCGCAACAGGTAGAGCACCCGGCGCTAACGACGACGCCAGCGGCGTGGCGTTGGCGCTGGAGATTGCGAGGGTGATGAGCGCCCGCAAGTGGAACCAGACCATGGTGTTCGTGGGCTTCACCGGAGAGGAACAGGGGCTGCATGGGGCACGCGCTTTGGCTCGACGGGCCAAAGCAGAAGGCTGGAAGCTCGAGGCGGTGCTGAACAACGACACCGTCGGCTCCAGCTCAAACCTGGCCGGCCAGAAGGACGAGACGCGGGTGAGGGTGTTCAGCGACGAGTTCGTTCCCAGCCAGACGAACCCGAACGGCCACAACTCCCGGGAACTGGCGCGGTTCATCGAGCTCGCCACCCGGGGCAAGGTGTCGAACTTCGGGGTCAAGTTGGTGATGCGGCGCGACCGCTTTGGCCGTGGCGGCGACCATACGCCTTTCGCGGACGAAGGTTATGACGCCGTCCGGTTCATCGAGGTGTACGAGGAGTACACCCGCCAGCACACGCCCCACGATCTGCCCGAGTTCATGGATTGGGCCTACCTGGCGAACGTGACGCGCATCAATCTGGCGGCGATGGCGACGCTCGCACAGGCGGGGCCGGCGCCAACGAACGTGCGGATACGGATGAACCAGGGACACGACACCACCCTCACCTGGACTGCCAGCCCGGGCACGCGCTACGTCGTGTACTGGCGGGACACCGCGTCCGCGACCTGGCAGGGCCAACGAGAGGTGGGGGCGGTGGAGACCGCGACGATCGAGAAGGTCAACAAGGACGACCACCTGTTCGCGGTCGGCGCTATCGGTGGCGTGCCGGTCGCTGCCCGTTGAGGGTCTTCTTACATTCCGGTGCCTGAGGCGCCGGCGGCGATGTTGACGGGCGGGTCCTTTCGACCCGACTTGTCGTAGGCGTCGCGACGCTTGCGTACATCCGTCAGCAGCCCCCGCATGGAGTGGGGCGGCGCCATCGGGGTGGCGAACGCCTGCTCGAACACGCTCCACATGGGGTCGATGTCGTGGGAAAGGTCGAAGACCATGATGCCCTGCGTCGTGGCCACGCAGGCCTGAAGCGCCTTCATGAGGTCCGCCGGACGGTCCTTGAAGCTGGAGAGGGCGATGCCGGCGTAGGTCCAGGCCTGATCCCGCGCCGTTCGATTGGAGAGCTGCCCCGCCGCCTCGATGGTCGTGCCCATGGGAGTGTTGGCGGCGAGCGCCTCCGCGATCGTGGCCGTGGGGTAGTAGCAGCCGGTGACCAGCACGTCCAGGAGCGCGGCGTAGCCAGTCTTCTGGTAGTGCTCGGTCAGGAACCAGAACCCAGCTTCGAACTCATGTGAGGCGTAATTGGAGCCGAAGTTCGGGTATTCGCCATACCAGGAGCCGGCGTAGACGCCGAACAACGTTCCGGGTCTGGCAAGGTCGACCGTTTGGCGGGCCCGCGCAACCCAGTTGCGCAGAGTCAGCGCCCGGAAGGTCATCCAGGCATCGTAGAACTTGCCGGGGATGATCCCTCTGCTGAGATTGGGCTGGATAGTGAAGCGAAACACATCCTCCGGCCAGTTGACTCTTGAACCCACGTAGGTCTCGAACTGCCGACGGGTGACTTCGCTGAAGTCGCCGTTGATGCCGCTGTAGCGGAGGCGGTCGTCATAGAGGACACCGTCGATATCGTAATTGGCCACAACCTCGCGCAGCACCGCCAGCGCGTAGTCCTGAACTTCGGGATGGTTCGGGTTCATCATGAGCGGCACCTGCAGGGTCGGGCGCTCGCTGATCTTGACGAAGTGAGGCACTCCCTCGAACTCCAGGCGGTCGTTCGGCTGCGCGTAGCTACGAAGGAACCGGCCGGCGCGGCCAAAGCCTATCGCGACGCTTCCATTGGCGGGAACCTGGAGCGAAAGCGAGCGGATCGCGCTGCCCTCCACCTGGGCCAATACCTGGCCCGTCGAGCTGAGGATCGCGGCGATGGAATCCGCAGGCGGACGCTGTGGAACCCGGGCGGCGTCGGTGAAGACTCCGAGAACCTCCTCGTTCGGTGGCATCTGGTTGGGCGCCTCGTGCACCGGGTAGGTGGGCCGAGTCGGGAAGGACGCTCTCGCGGTCACCTTGGGCTCGTAGATCACGGTCTGCCAGTCGGGCTTGTCGTAGCCGATGCCTTGCTTCACGTCGCGATGGCCCTCGCTGAAGGCGTTCATCGAGATCATCACGCTGAGGTTCGCTTTCTTCCCCTCGCGCACAAAGATCGCGAGCGGGTCGAAGTTGGCCGGCATCGTGTTGCCCCGCCATTCGGTGAGCTTGGGTGCGATCTTGCTGGGATGGAGAGTGAATCCGACGATCGGCTTCACATCCACGACGATGGTGTTGAAGCCGGCCCGCTTGATCCGGTCGACGAGGGCCGCGATCTTCTCTTCAGAGTTCGTGCGGACGATGTTGGCGGTGGCGTCGATCCAGAGCATCCGGCACTGGAGGTTCCGCTGTTTGGCGGTCATGTGCGCGATGCCCACGTTGTTGCCGAGCGTGTCCAGGACGACGGGTGGCAGGGACGGCAGCGGCGCGCTCGATTCAAACCTGCCGTGCGGAGCCGGAATG
This sequence comes from Fimbriimonadaceae bacterium, assembly GCA_035540435.1. GTDB lineage: Bacteria > Armatimonadota > Fimbriimonadia > Fimbriimonadales > Fimbriimonadaceae > DATLGQ01. Next base: position 10,146 of record DATLGQ010000197.1, on the reverse strand, counting down.
GTGATTAGACTCGGTGCCGGAGAGGGGGACTGGGCCATGGACATAGCGGCGAGCGCCGACGCTACCTGGGGGAACATCTCAAGGTTTTACCTCGGTAGCCCGGCCAGGTGAAGTTGGACGGGCGCTCGAGGAGCGGGCGTGGGCTCAGCAGCCGTTATCTACTCAGCCGGAGGGCCTTCCCAGGCTTCGTCCCAAGATGAACGCCTTCTCGCACGACGGGTGTTCCGTTCACCAGCACATGAACGATGCCTACGGCATATTGATGCGGGGCTTCGAACGTGGCGGCGTCCGCCACCTTGGCCGGATCGAACACCACGAGGTCCGCCCAAGCGCCCTCTCGCACCGTCCCACGATCCTTCAGACGAAATGTCGTGGCGGGGAGGGAGGTCATGCGGCGGATAGCCTCTTCCAGACGAAGAAGCGCGAGTTCCCGAACGTAGCGTCCCAACACGCGCACATTGTTGCCGTAGCTACGGGGATGGGGAACGTCCTGCCCGAAGCGGCGCACGCCGCCGTCCGAAGCGATCATCGTGTTGGGGTGCTTGAGGAACGTCCTCAGATCATCCTCGTGCATGCCGTGGAAGACCCCGGAGGCGCCGCCGTTACGCTCGATCTCAAGGATCGTTTCGATCTGATCCTCCAGGCTATCGCGCCCCCTGAGCTTGAGGGCAGCCTGGGGAATGCTCTTGCCGTTCAAGCTGGGATCCCGCCGGTAGGAGGCAATCACGGCGTAGGAGTAGTCGCTGCGCCCGGCGCGGGCGAGGCTCTCGCGCATCTCTCGTACGATGGCAGCCTTCTGCACCGGGTCCTCGATCTTCTTGATGAACGCCTCCCGGCCTGCCTCCCTGGCCTTGGACGGGATGAGGTTGGACCCGATTCCGGTGCTGGACGCGGTGTACACGTACTGGTCCTGGGTGATGTCCAGCCCTTCGCGGCGCGCCTGCTCGATGGCTTCGAGCACCTTGTCCGCCTGACCCCATGCCGCGTTGCCGCCCAACTTGATGTGGGAGATCTGGCAAGGAATCTTCGCTTCGCGAGCCACAGTGAACACTTCGTTCAGGGCGTCGAAGATGCGAGTGCTCTCGTTGCGCATGTGGCTTGCATACACGCCCCCATGAGTTGCCGCCACCTTCGCCAGCTCGACGATCTCGGGAGTCTTGGCGAAGGTGCCGGGCAAGTAGATGAGGCCGGTCGAAAGGCCGACGGCGCCATCCTTCATCCCTTCCGCGACCAGCGACTTCATCTTGCTGAGCTCGGCGGGGGTGGGCTCGCGGTCGTGTTCGCCGCTCATGGCAGCCCGTCGCACGGTGTTGTGGCCGACGAGAGTCGCGACGTTCACGGATACGGTCTCCCGGTCGATCCGGTCCAAGAACTCGGCGATGGAGCCTGCGGACGACCCGCAGTTGCCGGTCACGATGGTCGTGACGCCCATGCGGATGAAATTCTCGGCCAAGGGCAACTCGGCCACGTTCTCCGCATGTGTATGGACGTCGATGAATCCTGGTGCCACGATCAGACCCGTAGCATCGATCTCCGCCGGCGCCTTTGGCAGCTCGCGGCCGATCGCCACCACCCGGCCCCCTCCTATCGCGACGTCGGCGGTGTAGGCGGCGCTGCTGACCCCGTCGATGACTCGCCCGCCGCGAATCACGAGGTCCGCCGGGACCACCGTCAGCGCGACTGCCGCCAGCGCGCTAAGCACGAGCTTCCACCGTCAACTCGACCTCATGCTCCCTGTCATCGCGAAGATAGCGGACCTTCACCCTTTGCCCCACCCGGGCGGCGACCATCGCCGCCTGAAGGTCTTCGAGGCTCTCGATCTTCTTGCCGTCGAAGGACAAGATCCGGTCGCCTTCTTTGAATCCGGCCTTGGCAGCCGGCGAATCGGGGCTGGCGCCGGTGATGCGCACCCCGGGACCGCCGGCGGCCATGTCGGGGATGAATCCAATACGGACCCGGCGCTGGCTGTCACCCGTGGCTCGTCGGTCTCCGGGCAGGTTGCCCATGACCGTCTTCTCCGAGAACTCCAGCTTGCGCGAAAGGGCATCCACTCCCTTCAGCACCTGGGCGACGACCTCGCACACCTGGGCAATGCCCTGCACGTTGACGGTCTCGAACCGGTCGCGTTCGGTGTGGTACTCGGGGTGCAGGCCAGTGTGGAAGAACAGCACCGGCACCTTCTGGGCAGCGAAGGCGGCCTGATCGCTGTCGGCGCGCACGTTGGGCGCGGTCACCAGCTGCACATTCGGCACGTTCACCTTCCCGAGCAGCCCGGGCCACTCCTCGGCCGAGCTGGTACCGAAGACGCTGAGCTTGCCATCCCGCAGCCTGCCCACCATGTCCAGGTTGATCATCGCGCTCGTGCGAGCGAGCTTATCGGTGTTGAAGTTCGTCCAAGCCCGCGACCCAAGTAAGCCCAGTTCCTCTCCGCTATAGAGCTGAAAGATCATCGTTCGGCGGTTCGATTTCGTTTTGGCGAAATGCTCCGCCAGCATCATCACGGCGGCGGTGCCGCTCGCATTGTCATCCGCGCCGGGATGGATGTCGCCGCTGCCACTCATGGAGCCCACCTCGCCGTGGCCAAGGTGATCGTAATGGGCGCCGACGATGATGTACTCGTTCCGGAGCCGCGAGTCGCGGCCGGGAAGGTAGCCGATCACGTTCTTGGCCAGGCCACTATTCTCTTCGACACCGCCGGCTATGCGAGCGCTGGCGCCCGTCACCTTGCCGGATCCTGGCGACTGCGCGCGAGCCGCTTCGTACGTGAGCCCAGTAATCGACCTGAACACGTCGCCGGTGACGGCCGCGGCTGCCACTCCGGTGTCGGCTCTCACCCCGGCCGCCCGATTAAGAGGCGGAAGCTCCGCGCGACCCGGAGCCGTCGGCCCAGCAAAGATGACCCCTATGGCGCCCTTCGAGGCTGCCAAAGCGGCCTTTGCGCCATGTGAAGCCTGCCGCTGGCCCTCGGGAACGCCGCGCAGCATGAGCACGATCTTCCCACGGACATCCACGTTTGCGTAGTCGTTCCAAGAGGCGTCTTCGAGGCCAAACCCCACATACACGATGTCGCCCGACACCGGCTTCTCCGCCGTGCCCGGCAGTGGCACGAAGTCCTCTCTTGGCCGCAGAACCTGCGTCTTTCCGCCCGGAAGGAAGACCGTCAGCGAGCTGTCCTCCTTCGGCCTGAAACCATGCGAGAACTCCCAGGTGTGAAAGTAGCCCTTGTTGGGGCCCTCATGCAGGCCAATACGTCTAAAGTGGGCTGCGATGTAGGTGGCGGCCAGATCTCCGCCCTTCGTCATCGTCATGCGGCCTTCGAGTTTCGGGTCGGACAGCGTTCGCACATGAAGGGCGATATCGGTCGTGCTGAAGTTGGCCGGGGACCATGCGAGCGCAATACAGAAAAGTTGCTGAAACATACGATAGGTCCAAGCTGTCAGACGGACAGGTTGATCACTCTATACTACTCGTGCTTCCGAGTTGTCTCCGAAGTCAGAGCCCGGGTACCCTCCTCGACTAGCCAGAGGGGGATGAGGCTGATCTAAGGAGAGCAAGATGAGCCGCAAGGATCAGATCCTAGAGGCCTCGTACGACATTGTCGGCGAGGAAGGCTTGGAAGGACTTCACGCTCGGACCGTAGCCCAGCGGCTGGGCATCAATCATGCGGCAGTCCACTACTACTTCCGCACGCGGTCCGACCTCATTTACTCACTGGCCAAGTACGCGATCGATCGCTTCTTTGCCGAGCAGGACGAGATGCTGGGCAAGGCCGCCAGTCCGCAGGAGCGGATCGACGCCCTCGTCAGCCAGGTGAAGTCCTACAGCAGTCCCGACAGTCCGTTCGTGAGGAACTGGCTCTCCTTCTTCATCGCCGGCATCACGGACGCGCAACTGCGGGAGCTCCTGGGCGACCACCTCGTCAGATGGTGCGAGGTGCTGGAGCAGGAGCTCGAAAAGGAAGGGAATTCGGTGGCAATCCCACTCCTGAACCCGCGGGCGCTGCTCGCCACCCTCATCGGGGTGATGGTAGTTGGCCAGCTCGACCGTCAGGGGGACGTGTCGACGGATGTGGATGAGCTCTCGAGCACGCTCAAGCAGTTCTCGCAGGGGCAGAATCAGGAGCAGGGTTTGTAGTCTCTGCCGTCCCGGCTTGAACCTCAGAAGCCCGCCAGCAGGCTGATAGGTGCTCCGGCTCGACCGGTAGAAGCGGCGGCTCCTCGAGGCACTTGTCGATCCGGTAGGGACAGCGAGGGCGGAAGCTGCATCCCTGAGGCAGATTCGACAGGTCGGGCGGCTGACCTCCGATGGCTTCGAGCCGAGTCTTGCCGACGGTGGGGAGGGCGTTCAGGAGCGCCTTGGTGTAAGGATGCGCCGGCCGTCTGAGGACCTGTTCCGCCGGTCCCATTTCGGCGATCTGTCCGGCGTAGAACACGGCGATGCGCGAGGCCAAGGTGCCAATGACCCCGATGTCGTGCGAGATCAACATGACGGCGGTGTTCTCGCGCTCTTTCAGCTCGCGGATCAGGCGGAGGATCTGGGCTTGCAGGGTGACGTCCAGCGCGGTCGTGGGCTCGTCGGCGATCAGCACCTTGGGTTTGCAGGCAAACGCCATCGCGATGACGACACGCTGACGTTGGCCGCCGCTCATCTGGTGCGGGTACTTTCGGGCGCTGGCTTCCGGCGCAGGCACACCGACTCGTTCCAGCATCGTGACGGCTTGGCGCCAGGACTCACGCCTGCCGAGGTTCTGGTGAAGCATGAGCGCCTCCGCGATCTGGGCTCCGATCCGCATCATCGGGTTGAGGCTGGTGAACGGGTCTTGCATCACGAGCGCGATCTGCTCGCCCCTCACCTTGAGCCAATCCCTGGGCGACAGAGTCGTGAGCTCCCGACCGTCCAGCTTGATCGACCCTTCCGTGATGCGACCGGTTGTGGGCAACATCCCCATCAAGGCGAAACCGGTCATCGACTTCCCGCAGCCGGATTCGCCCACGACCCCGAGGGTCCTTCCAGCCTCCAACTCGAACGATACGCCGCGGAGAATCCGCGCTGCGCCGATGCTCACGTGCAGGTTGCTGACCTCTAGGGTGGGCATGAAGTTGGATGGTACCGGAGGTGGTGTGGGCCGAATGATGAGGCCCGGTCGCGCGTCAATAGACAGAGAGCCGACGAGGTACGTTCATTCAAGATGCTGTCTGCCGTATTCATGGTGCTTGCCCTGCAGGGCCCGGATCCCAAGCCGATCGCTGCGCCCGTTCCACCAGCGGGGCTCAACGAGCATTACTATCAGAAGGTTCAGGCCGTCGTCGCCGAATTGGCCGGCAAGAACTTCCTGGCCGCTTCGCGGGAAGCCCGAGGGCTGCCGAAGGTTCATCTGAGGGTTCACTGGGACGACTCGGCCGTGCCGGCTTCCCAACGAGCGGAATACGTGGAGGCACGCGATCGCGCGTTCGGGGCCTGGAAGCGGTTCTACTCGGCTGTATCCTTCACGATCGCGCGGGAATCGCCCGATCTCAGATTCAGCTTTGCGCCGACGTTGCCGCCATCGGCAGCAGGAGCGCTTCCGCCCGGCGCCGTCCACTTCTTCTCGGATGGTGTCTCCGAGCCCCGGCTGGAAACGGTGATCGCGCTGGCTAGAGGCGAGGGAGCGCGCCGCACCGAGGCGAACGAGGTCCATAACGAGGTTTCTTATGCCGTTTCGGCCTACTTCGGGCTGGTGAGCGGCCCTGTATTCGGCCCCGCCAACAGTCGAACCGACCAGTCGACCTTCGCCTGGACGACCGTGTTGCCGGGCCATATCAACCTAGCGCGAGGAGCCGTCGCCGTCGCGGAGGAGCTGCGCAAGCGGATCGAGGAGAAGGTGCCGCTGATCGGGGGCGCTCCGCAAGTCGAGCTGGACCCCGCAGCATATACGGCACGCCCGATCCTCCAGGGCGAGAAGATCGACTTCGTCGTGCAGATATCCAATGTTGGGGCATCGGACTTGCTGGTCCGGGCGGAACCGGATTGCGGGTGTCTGAGTGTCCAGCCTTCTCTGAAGGTCGAAGCGGGAACGAGCCAGCTGTTGCGAGCGCGGCTTGACAGCACCGAGTTCGTGGGCGATCTGCGCAAGCGAATCTTTATCTATACGAACGATCCCGAGCGCCACTTTATCGAGATTCCGGTGCGCGTTCAGGTGGAGCCGAGGTTCCGGCTGCTGAGCCCGGTCGGCAGGATGCTGCTCGTCGGAGAGCGCGGAGCCTCTTTCGACGTCTTCCTGGCAGTCGAGCCCGGAGCAGGCATCGAACCGACGGAGGTGACGCTGGATGGGCTACCGGGCACGGTGCGTCAGGAGCGCTGGTCCGGCGAAATCGCTGATCCCGAGCTGGGTGAGCCGGCAAGGCCCCGGTCCGGCTACAAGTTCAGCATCGAGCTTGCGGGCGACGTGCCACCTGGGCGCCACGCCTCCACGCTCCAGATCGCGACGAGCCATCCCCAGTTCCCGGTGCTGCGTTACACGGTTCAAGCCCAGAAGGGGATCGTGGCGCTGCCCATACAGGTCTACTTTGGCGAAGTGCGCCACGCAAAGCGGGCCCCGCTGCTGCTGAGTCGTCCGGGAGTACCTTTCAAGATCCTGAAGATCGAGAGCAGCCACCCGAACTTCAAGGCGGAATTCGGTCCAGAGGAAGCGGCGGAGCACCGGGTTGCCGTGCAATACGATGGGCGGGCCGATGCCGGCGATGTATCCGCCACGCTCACGGTGCACACGAGCGATCCATCCCAACCCAAGGTGCTGGTGCCCCTGCGGGCCGTGGTGAGATGAAACGGGTTCCGCTCCTGTTGCTGGCGGTCGGGGCGGCTGGATTCATGGCGCCCTCTCCGCAAACGGGAGAGCCGTGGACTTTCATCCTGGGTGGCGATACGGACGGCTACCTTTCACCCTGCGGGTGTACGAAACCGATGTCCGGCGGCATTCGCCGGCGGGCGACTGCGGTGGAGACGCTGAGGGTCAAGGATCGGACGGTTCTGCTCGAAAATGGCGGGTTGGTCTCAGGCAGCGGCCGGCAGGATGAGCTTAAAGCCGAGGCCCTGGCCGAAAGCTTGGGTGGCCTGAGCGTGGACGCGATCCACTACGGGCCGTCCGAGGCGAAGCTGGGGGCGGGCGCCCTGCTAAGCTTGGCTCAGCTCTCGGGGGGACGGCTGGTCACCAGCCACCTGCGACGCCCGACGGAGGAGCTTTCGCCGGTTCAGGTAGCGGGGCCCTTCGTCATCGGCGCGGCCACCACCGCACCGGGCGCGCTGGCCGGGCTGTTGGGCGAACCGCCTCTCAGCACCGAGGCTGCCGTTCAGAACCTGATCGAAGTGGCCGCCGACTTGGGAGCGACGCCTGTCCTGATGCTGCAAGGCGACGAGGCGCGAGCTACCGCCCTGGCGCAGAAGTTCCCCAAGCTTGCTCTCATCCTCTACCGATCCAGCGGGGATCCTCCTGCCGCTCCCAAACAAGTGGGCGGCACGCTGCTCGTCACTCCCGGTGAAAAGAACAAGCACCTTGTTCGGGTGCGTTATCAGGACGGACGTTGGAGCGGGTACCTGCCGGTACGCCTATCCCCCGAGTTCCACGACCACGACCAAGTCTCGCGCTTCTACCGGACCTACCTGAAGCGGGTAGACGAGGAGGGCCTGTTGGACAAGCTTCCCCGTGCCCAGACGCCCAAGTTCGTGGGAAGCAAGGCTTGCGGGAAGTGCCACTCGGAAGCAATGAAGGTACTTGAGGGCACCACGCACTTCCGCGCCCTGGAGACCCTGGAGAAGGACTTCCACAACCGCGATCCCGACTGCGTTGGATGTCACGTCACCGGATTGGAGTCGGTGAAGGGATTCCGATCGAGAGCCGCCACCCCGGATTTGGCCCACGTGGGCTGCGAATCGTGCCACGGACCGGGTGCCGATCACGCGGCGGCGCCCTTCAAAGTCAAGTTGCCGCAAGTTGGCGAGACATCCTGCCTCAAGTGCCACACCGGCGATACGAGCCCGAAGTTTGATTTCGCCGAATATTGGGCGCGCGTTAGGCACAACTAGGTGGAAAAGTTGTGGATTGCTTAGATTTAAGAAAATCTGCTTTCGCTCGAAAAATCGCGATTTCAGCAGATAAAGATAGCTGCTTGAGTCGCTTGCGCCTGTAATCGGCCTTCATCAACCCTTGACGGCTGCCTGCGCGATTCCTAACAATGGCCTTGGGCGAGCAGCATCCATCTTCCCCGGCGGAGGCCGTCGCTTCGGCGAGTAGCGCGTACATGCAGCAGCAAGAGTTGAGCAACACCATTCGGCTCTCGGCTCTAGAGATGCCATCCCTGTCGGAGGTTCTCTTCGGTGCGCGAGGCTTCGACACCTTTGCCGCGCTACCCTCGAACATCCACGCCGTCGAATCTTCCCTCCTCTTTGCAGCGGGGCTGCAGACGTTCGTGGTTTTGGTGGGCCCCAGCGGCTGGGGCAAGAGCCATCTGCTCGACGCGGTGGTTCGACGAATCAGGATGGAATACGGCCACTGCGGCTGCCGCAAGATGACGGCGGGCGAGTTCGCGGCCACTGGCGCCCGCAGCGACACTCACGCGCCGCTCGTGCTGGATGACGTTCAAGACGTGCTGAACAAGCCCAAGCAGCGGCAGCAGCTTCAGCTCACGCTCGAGCGTCGAGTGAAGACGGGGCGCCAGACCATCCTGGCCTTCACCGGCGCCAAGCCCACGCGTCAGGTCCGGGGATTCCTGCCATGCGGGCGGGAGTGGGTGGTCTGCACGATCGGGCAGCCTGACCCCGCTGAGCGACAAATCGTGGTGCGCCACCTCTGCTCACAGGAGAACCTGCTGCTGTCGGAAAACCTCGTCCGGCTTTTGGGTAGGCGACTCGAGGCGAACTGCAGCGGGCTCAAGGGCGCCCTCCAGCGGCTCAAGATCCACCAGCGCACGTGGCTCGACCAACGCGCGACTCTGATGGCCTGCGGGGTACTCAACCCCTTCTTCGCCGACAACCCGGGCTGGGACCTCCGGGAGGCGGTGGCGGAGACGGCGGAAGGCCTTCGACAGGTGATCGAGCCACGGGACCTGGCGATCTATCTCTTGGCGGCGGAAGCCATGTTGCCCGAGGCGGACGTCGCCCGTTACTTTGGCGTGGAGCCGGCCCAGGTCTACGCGATCTCGTCGTCTATGCGGCAATCCGTCAAGCAGTCGCCTTCCACGGCAGCGATCGTGGAGACTGCGACGGAGCGGGTTGTCGAACGTCTGCTTAGCGAGTAAGGTAGCCAGCTTTTTGATTGCCCGAGAACTCGAGCCAGGTTCCACGCTGCCATATCAGGCATTTGTGTCAGACCATTCCCGAAGGGGGATTGATACACTCTCACGGCTGTCGCCTTCTCATCGGCAAATGCAGACCGTCGAGGAACTCAAGCTGCTACCGGTGTGGGTTGATCCGCAGCATTTAGTTGCTACGGCCAAGCACATCATGGCAGGGCATAAACTGAAGGCTCTGGGAGTCGTCGCCAACGGCAAACTCCTGGGCACGGTCGGTCTTGCCCGGCTTGCCCCCGCAGCCGACGAGCAGAGGGTGGGAGAGTACATGGACCCGCTGGTCCACGTCATTCAAGCGACCACGCCCGTTCGAGAAGTCGCCGACCTCTTCGTCCAAGAAAACCTCGAATACGCCATCGCCGTGCGCGGAGACCGGTTTCTGGGCCTGGTCACGCCGAACATGCTGCTCAAGGAGCTCCAGCGCAGCTACGACCCCTTGACGTCATTGCCGTGGAGCGATCAGCTCCGGGACTGGGGAGTGGAACAGCTGCGCGAAGGACGGGAGATCACGATCCTGTTCTTGGATATCGACGACTTCGGGCTCTACAACAAGAAGTTCGGCCACATCGTCGGCGACCGGGTGCTCAAGAACATGGCCAAGGCTCTACTGGAGACTTGCGATTCGGAGCGTGAGATCGTCGTGCGTTACGGTGGGGACGAGTTCGCAATCGGCACGCTGCGTGACCGGGTGCAGGCCCAGGAGCTGGCCGACTCGCTGGCGGCCCGCCTCGAGCGGGTCTTTGTGAGCGAAGCTGAAGCGCCAGTGGGATTCTGCCTGGGCATTCAGGGCGGCAAGCGCACGCACGAGAGGGAAAACACCCACTAC
>DATLGQ010000196.1:0-15707 GCA_035540435.1 Fimbriimonadaceae bacterium | reverse complement strand
GGTCGTACCAAGCGAGTCGCTCAACGCCTAGCGCCCGGGCCTTGGCGCGGAGGTACCGGCGGAACGTCGGGAACGATTCCCGCGCCGCCTCCAGCATGGCGTCCAGCGTCTGGCGGTCGATGTTGGCGTGGAACAGCGCTTCTTCGAGGGGGGAGGACCACCCTCGGCGGCGACACAACGCGCCGATCTCGCCCTTGATCGAGTTCATGGCGGCTGCGAGAGGCACCTCGACCCGCTTCCATGCCGCCAGCTCCGCCTCGTGTCCCTTGCGCCGCGTCTCTCGGTCCTTGTCCACGGCGAGATTCCGCACCGCGCTCATCGGCAGCTTCTGGCCCGCGATCTCAACCTCGAGCTGCGAAGTCATGTCGCTGTGAAGATTGGACCACGCCGTATGGCCGGTGAGGCCCAAGTCTGCCGCAAGCGACTCCTCGGGCGGCGACATCAGGTGTCTCGCCTGCACCTTCGCTTTGCGCAGGGCGTACTCGTGGTCACGTGCAGCGGCCGATCGGGCCAGCAGGTCCTCGACATCGAGGGTGCCGACCCAAGCCGTGAACCGAGTCTGGAGCTTGCGAAGCTCAGCCTGTTGCACATTGAGCTCGCTGTACCGGGCTTGGGCCAGCGCATCTCGTGTATCGGTCGTGAGGACGCAGGAGGTGTAGGCCTCCACGATCTCCAGTTGCTCCTGAAGCCGGTTCAGCGCAGCGAGCGCATCCTCGAAGGCCGAGACACAATCGCCTGGATAAGGCTCGCCGCCGTCGATGGAGTGCCCGTCGAAGACCTCCTTGAGGTTCCGGATTCCGGCGGCCACCCGCTGGAAGTCGTTCTGGTACTCCGGCGAGTCCAGGCCCGGGTACACGACCTCCATATCCCAGCGCGGAAGCGGCGAGGCGGCTGTAACGCTCATGGCCTATTTTAGGCCAGCCTGCGCTGACGAAACGGGACCTCGGTCGTCGACCGAAGGTTCCCGGTCGGGCAGGCCCCGCCACAGATGCGACAGCGCCAGATACACGGCACACGCCGCGAACGCGCCCATCGCCGCGCCGGCGAACACGTCGCTCGGCCAATGCACCCCGCGGTAAATCCTGGCGACGCCCACGAAGAACGCCCAGATCAGTGCGTTCCATCCAATCCACGCCTTGGCAGTCCCCCTGAGCAACAAAACGAGCATCACCGCGAGCGCGAAGGAACTCATGGTGTGGCCACTGGGGAAACTCCAGCCGTAGAACTCCTCTTGCTGGCTAACCCCCAACATGTTGCTCGGCCTCATTCGCGGCGCCAGCCTCTTGGCGAGCGGCGTAAGGAGTGCGACTGCGGCCAGCGACCACAGCAAGGCCGGCACGTAGTGCTTCGCTCGCTCGAACTTGAGGAGGCTGATAACCACGAGCGCCTGCACGTAGCCGAGGCCGCTCGAACTGATCACCCAGAAAATGGGATCCAGCCAGTCGCGGTGAAGGCCCACATGGATCGTGCGGAAGACGTCCTTATCGAGTTGCCAGAGCCAATCCACGTCGGCGAAGGGGAGCAAGTGATGGCGCGCTCGAGAGGATTCGAACCTCCGACCCCCAGCTCCGCAAGCTGGTGCTCTATCCACTGAGCTACGAGCGCGTGAGTCGGTGATTCTACCCGGAGAGGACGCTAGAGCGGACCGACTGGCGGTCAACGCGGGGCACACCTTGACCGCGAAGCTCTACAATCCACTCATGCTCGACCCGGCCACCTACCGAGACCTCGCCCGCCCCCCGCTGGTCGCTTCACTCTCCAACAGCTGGCACGGGCATATGCCTTTCGCTCGGTGGCTGCTGCTCAACTGGCAGCCCAGCGTCTTCGTCGAGCTGGGTGTCTGGACCGGCGACTCCTACCTGGCGTTCTGCGATGCCGTCCGCCGACACAACCGTTCGACCCGCTGCTTCGGCATCGACACCTGGGAAGGCGATGCACACGCGGGCGTTCTGCCGGCCGAGACCTACCGAAAGCTGGCGGCCTACCATAATCCGCGATTCGGAGGGTTTTCCACGCTCAGACGCGAACGCTTCGAGACGGCGGTCGCCACCTTTGGTGATGGGTTGATCGACCTGCTGCACATCGACGGCCTCCACACCTACGAGGCGGTCCGGCGAGACTTCGAAACATGGCAGCCCAAGATGAGCACGAGTGGGCTGGTGCTCTTTCACGACGCATGCGTGCATGAGGGCGACTTCGGGGTCCACCGCCTTTGGGACGAGCTCAAGAATCGCCATCCCTCGTTCCTCTTTCAACACAGCCGGGGCCTCGGCGTACTGTCGGTCGGCGCCAAACCGCCGGAAGCGATTGTCTGGCTGACAGGGCTGGAGGGCGATACGCGGCGTGAAGCCCATGACACGTTCGCCTGGTTGGGGGCGACTTGTGCCGCTCATGCCCTCGAACCGCAGTCGGACCAGCCCGATTACGAAGAGGATGTTGGCGGGGAGGACCCGGTCGCGCTCGACGAGCGAGCACGGGAGCGGCTTCACCGGCTGGTAGGAGCCCAAGCGCAAGTGCGCAACATGCAGCGGACCCTCTCGTGGCGAGTTACCCGACCGCTTCGAGCGCTCCGTGGAGGCTGAGGGCGGATAAACTGCTCAAACATCCCGATCATCGAGGTCATCCATGGAAGACGTTGTCATTCTCTCCGGCGTACGCACCCCCATCGGGGCGTTTCAAGGATCACTTGCAAGCGTTCCTGCGCCACAGCTCGGAGGCGCAGCCATTCGAGCAGCGCTGGAGGCGGCAGGCGTCGAACCGGGCCATGTGGACGAGGTGATGATGGGCTGCGTCCTGACCGGGGGCATGGGACAGGCTCCGGCCCGCCAGGCGGCCTTTGCAGGCGGTCTGCCGGAGGGGGTTCCCTGCACGACCATCAACAAGGTTTGCGGCTCGGGGATGAAGACGGTCATGCTCGGCGCGCAAGCGATCAAGTGCGGCGACGCCAAGATATTCGTCGCGGGGGGCATGGAGTCGATGTCCAACGCTCCATACTTCTTGCCCCAGGCCCGAACGGGCTACCGCATGGGCCACGGCCAGATCATCGACAGCATGATTCACGACGGCCTCTGGGATCCGTACGGGAACGTGCACATGGGCAACTGCGGCGACTGCACGGCCGCCGAATTCGAGGTGTCCCGGGAGGCGCTCGACACCTTCGCCGCCGAATCCTATCGCAGAGCCCTCGATGCGCAGGCGTCGGGACGGCTGGCCGAGGAGATCGTGCCGGTGCAAGTGCCCCAGCGCAAGGGCGATCCCATTTCGGTGGCCGAGGACGAGGAGCCGAAGAAGGGCGATCCCTCAAAGCTGGCCTCTCTTCGACCCGCATTTGGCAAGGAAGGAGTGACGACTGCCGGCAACGCCTCCTCCCTCGATGACGGGGGCGCTGCGCTCGTGCTCGCCGCCGGCAGCGAGGCAGAGAAGCGCGGGCTCGAGCCCCTGGCGCGCGTCGTCACCTATTCAAGCCACGCTCAGGAGCCCCAGTGGTTCACGACCGCGCCAGCGTTCGCCATTCAGAAGCTGCTGGAGCGGGCGGGGTTGCAGGTATCCGACATCGACCTGTTCGAAGTGAACGAAGCCTTCTCCGTCGTGGCGATGGTCGTTGCCGACAAAGTGGGTATCCCTTCCGACAAACTGAACGTGAATGGTGGGGCGGTATCCCTGGGGCACCCCATCGGAATGTCCGGCTCACGCCTGATCATCACCGCCATGCACGAGCTGCGAAGACGAGGAGGGCGATACGCCGTCGCCACACCATGCATCGGTGGGGGCGAGGCGACGGCGGTGCTGATCGAACGGATCTAGTTGAGCCTCAACCCAGCGCGACCTGCAGATCCTTCTTGAGCAGAGCCCGAGCGCGGAAGAGCCAGCTCTTGATCGTGCCTTCGGGACGGTTCAGCTCCATCGCGATCTCGTTCACGTCCATGTGCCTGAAGTGGCGCATGAAGATGATCTGTCGGTACTTGTCTGGCAGCCGGTGAATGGCCGCCCTCACATGCTGCTCCTCGATATCGTTGGAGGCTCGAACGTCTACGCTCTCGCCGCTATCGAGCATGTACTCATGCTGTTCGAGGGAGTCGCCGCCGCGCTGACGATTCCGGACCGTGTCTACACAGCAGTTCGCGCAGATTCGGCAAAGCCAAGGCTTGATCGGCCTCTCCGGATCGAAATCCTTGAGCGCCCGGTAAGCCTTGAGGAGGGTGTCCTGCACCGCGTCGTGTGCGTCGTCTGCGTTCCTGAGCATGCGCAGCGCCAGGCTCATCAACGCCGGACGATAAGTGTCGGCCAAGAGCTCGAAAGCCACAGACTCGCCCATGGCGGCCCTTTGGATCAGATGCGATTCCCAGCTAACCAAACGAGGCGATTTCGTCTTCATTGTTGCTAGAGCTTTGCGTTAATTGCTCCTCACTCTCAATTGTAGTGTCTGCGAGAGGTCGCCGGATCGATCGGGGTCGCGATTGGGTCTTTTTTACTATTTCCAATCTGCTCTTGCAGATCTTCAAGGTCTAGGACGGAGTCTTCCTCTGGGTTTCTAAAGGCGAGGATTCACTTTCTGAAGATGAGCCTGGCGCAGGCTGCTGAAGCGTTCGAGTCTGCTCTTCCGGCAAACCGGTGATGAGCCGGGCGCCCCGCTGCCAGGTGAGATAAGCCCAGGCCCACTGGGTCAGCACGATCAAGCGCGCTCGGAACTCTACAAGATACAGAATGTGCACGAACACCCACACCAGCCAGGCAAACAGCCCGGCGAAGCGAAAGCGGCCCATTTGCGCGATCGCGCGTCCACGCCCGATCGTCGCCAGCATCCCCTTGTCCCGGTACCGAAACGGGGGCAGGGAGCCCTCCCCCGTCAGCCGGCGCAGGATCACTTTGGCCACATACCGTCCTTGTTGCATCGCGACCGGGGAGACTCCTGGCAGCGGCCGACCGCCGGGTCCGGCCAGGAGCGCCGCATCTCCAATCACGAATACCTTGGGGTGGGACGCTACCGTTAGATCTGGCTCCACCGGGACCCGCCCCATCCGGTCGGGCTGTACTTGCAGCCACCGCGCCACGGGCGTCGCCCGAACCCCAGCCGCCCAGATCACGTTCTGCGAAGCCAGGAATCCCTGTGAGGTCGACACGCCCTCGTCGGTCAGGTCCTCCACCATCACGCCTTCGAGCACCTCCACCCCGAGGCGAATGAGGTCGCGGCGGGCATGACGCGCCAGCGACGGCTCGAACCCACCGAGAATCGACGGCGACGCTTCGATCAAGATGATGCGGGCGGATTGGGGGTTGATTCTCCGGAAGTCGCGTCTCAGCGCCTGATGCGCCAGCTCGGCGATCGAGCCTGCCATCTCGACACCGGTCGGGCCACCTCCCACGATCACGAACGTGAGCAGCCTGCGCATCTGCTCGGCGCCGTCGGCGCATTCCGCGCGTTCGAACGCGAGCAGCACGTTGCGCCGAATGCGGGTCGCATCGTCGATCGTCTTCAATCCCGGCGCCAGCCGCTCCCACTCGTCATGGCCGAAGTAGCTCGTCATGGAGCCCGTTGCCAGGACGAGATGGTCGTACTCGAGCGAAGCGCCCCCTGCGAGCAGCACTCGGCCTCCGGCCAAGTCGACGTCGTGGACCTCCGCCATGAGCACCTGGGTGTTGCGCTGGCGGCGCAGGACGCTGCGCACAGGGGCCGCAATATCGGCGGGGGAGAGCGCGGCGGTCGCCACCTGGTACAGCAGGGGCTGGAAGAGATGATGGTTGCTGCGGTCCAGCAACAGAACATCCGCCGGTGCCCGCCGGAGGCCCTTCGCGACCTCGAGTCCGCCAAAACCACCCCCAACGATTACGACGCGCGGCATGGATCATTGTGGCGGCCGGCGAGCCCGCGCGGTTCGATCGCTTCAACCCTACTCCGACGGGGTCACCCCTCCCCCGGCCTTACGCATGGGGGGAGAGGTGGGTTGCGGGAGCTACTTGGGCGGCTCGGTGCGTCGCCCCATCCGGGTGGTGTGCCCCATCATTGTCGTGCGCTGCATCGCCATCTCGCGGTGCTTCTTCACGGCCGGCAGCGACTTGACCGCGTAGTTACGGATCATGGAGTCGCGCCCGTTCTTGATCTGCCGCTCCATCATGAGGGCAGTCTCCTGATGGGCCTTGAGTTGGATGTCCCGATAGGCTCGGTCGAACTCGGCCCCGCTAAGCCGCGACAGCCGATCGAGTTCTGCCTGCATCTTCTTGGGCAACGTCTGGTCCAGTTGCACGCCTTTCTCCCGGGCCAGCATCTTCAACTCGTTTTGGGCCATCGTGTGCTCACGGATCATGTCCCTGGCGAAGTTGCGCGCCCATTCGCTCTGCGCTCGCTGGAGCGCCAGCTCGCTCGACATGATCTCGAAGGCGTTCGAGTGGCAGGCGAAGTTCATGAACTTGCGGTCCTGCGCATTGATCCCAGCCTTGGGCGGGATGCGGGCCATGTTCTCCGGCCTGCCGTCCTGCGAGATCCGAACGTTCTGAGCGGGCGCCAGGCTCGACAGGCTTATCGCCAGCCCCGCTATCAGCAATGTCGTCTTCATTTCTTGCTCTCCTTGGCTTCCTCGATAACGCCTCTTAGGCGTCGTCTGTCTGTTCGAAGCGGCGGGATTGAGGCCGGTTCCGGCGAAACCCCCGGCCAGCACCTGTCGTCCAAGCCCAGAGCAGCCACGTCTGCGGAGGGAGGATTCCTGGCGAGCCCATGCCTGAGTTCATGTTCGCGACCGGTATCGAGAACAGCTACCCCACGATCGTCCTGCCCGACGGCACGCGCAAGCGGGTCGATGAGATGGAGAAGTGCGGTCACTATGAGCACTGGCGCACGGACTTCCAGCTGACTCGCGAGATGGGCATCCGCTACCTGAGATACGGCCCGCCCTACTACAAGACTCACCTGGGACCGGGGCAATACGATTGGGACTTCGCGGACGAGACATTCCAGGAGCTGCGGCGTCTGGGCATTCGACCTATCGCCGACCTTTGCCACTTCGGGGTTCCCGACTGGATCGAGAACTTCCAGAATCCGGATTGGCCGATCTACTTCGAGGAGTACGCAAGGGCCTTTGCCGAGCGCTACCCGTGGGTGCAATTCTACACACCGGTCAACGAGATCTTTATCGCGGCCATCTTCTCCGGCCAGTACGGCTGGTGGAATGAGTGCCTCACAACCGACCGCGGCTTCGTGATCGCTCTGAAGCATCTTTGCCAGGCGAACACGCGCGCCATGCGGGCGATCCTTGAGGTGAGGCCCACCGCCACCTTCATTCAGTCTGAGTCGTCGGAGTACTTCCACGCGGAAGACCCGAGCTGCGAGGAGACGGCCAACGTGTTGAACCAGAAACGGTTTCTGTCTCTGGACCTGACCTACGGGTACCCGGTCAACTTCACGATGTACGAATATCTGCTCGACAACGGCATGTCGAGGGACGAGTACTACTGGTTCCGGGAGAACCAGGTGAAGGCGTGCTGCGTGCTGGGCAACGACTACTACCTGACCAACGAGCACATGGTGCACCCGGACGGCAGCACCTCCTCGAGCGGCGAGATCTTCGGCTACTACGTGATCACGCGGCAGTATTACGACCGCTACCGCATCCCGGTCATGCACACGGAGACAAATATTGCCGAGCCGCTGGCGGTGAGCTGGCTGAGGAAGGAGTGGCTCCAGATGAACCGGCTCCGGCTGGATGGGGTGCCGATCGTTGGGTTCACCTGGTACTCGCTCACGGATCAGGTGGATTGGGACTCGGCGCTTCGTCTGGATGCCGGCAACGTGAACGCGCTTGGACTCTTCGACCTCGATCGCAACATCCGGCCGGTGGGACGGGCATACAAGAAGCTCATCGAGCAGTGGAGCAACATCCTGCCTCGCGACTGTTTCAGCGAGACACACCAGACTTTGGTCCAGCAAGATGCCCAAGCGGCCTGATCACGAAAATCATCACCCCTCAGGATGATTCTCCCTTCAACATGGAACCTGGCAAAATTACCAGGCATCTCTCTTTGTAGGTCTGACATGCACTGGCGTGTCGGCAGAAGAGGAGAGAGATACCTATGTTGCCCAAGAACCGAGCTTTTCTTGCCGGTCTGATTGCCGCAACGGCCTTACCGGCCGGCGCGGTGACCATCGACAACTTCACTCAAGGCACCTACGCTTTGACTGCGAACAGCATCATGCCTGCGGTAGAGGCTGTGCGCACCGGCAGCACCTCCGCTATCGCCGGAGGGCAGCGAGATGCCTTGCTCCGCTGGTTTAGCGGCCCGCTGAACGTCTCCGCCATCGTAACTGGCGGCGCAGCCCAATTCTTCAACTCGGACAGCCAGACAGCTGGCGGTCTCGTCCTTCAATACGATGGCTTCGACGGCGAGGTCGAGGACGGGGTTTTGAACAATGGTTCCAACCTCGGCCTGAATCTCGCCGGAGACGATGGCATCGAACTGAGATTCCGATTCCTCGAAGCCGGGTTGGCCGGCGGGATGAGCATCCTGACGACCATTCAATCGGCTCAAGGCACCGCGAGCCACACTTCGTTCGCCGCCAACGGCACGAACTTCAACCACTTCATCGCCTTCTCGAACTTCGCCGGCGTCGACTTCACGACGGTTCAGCGAATCCAGTTCGAGTTCACCGGCACTCAAGCCACCGACTTCACGCTAACCGGCATCTTCACGATGCCCTCCGGCAGCGGCGGCGGCGACGTGATCCCTGGACCTGCGGCGGTTCTGCCATTTGCAGCGGGCGTGTTTGCGGCTCTGAGAAAGAGACGACAGCGCTAGGAACCCGTCAAGGCACAAGGTGTTCGAGCCGCCCGCGTTCTACGTGGGCGGCTTGTTCATCGTAAGCCAGTAGAGACCGAGCTTCTTGATGGTCTCCATATATTGATCGTAATCGACCGGCTTGCGGATGTAGCTGTTCGCGCCGATGTTGTAGCTTTGCAGCAGATCCTTCTCTTCGTCCGAGGAAGTGAGGATGACGACTGGAATCCGCTTCGTCTGGGGCTCGGCTCTCATGCGCTGAAGGATTTCGAGGCCGCCGACTTTCGGGAGCTTCAAATCGAGCAGCACGAGCGAGGGCGTTTCCCCTGCGTCGTCCCCGTCGCCGGCAAAAAGCACCTCCAACGCTTCAGCGCCATCGCGGGCGACGGTCACCGTGTGCGGAACGTCACTCTGCTTGAGTGCGCGCAGCGTGATCTTCTCGTCGTCGGGATTATCCTCGACCAGCAGGACAAGTGGAAGCGTGGTTGGCACCGATCAATATCCCCTTTGTTTGCATGTTTTACCACGCGCCATGGCGTCGCGCCACACAACCTCTTCACACCGGCAAAAACGCCAGGCTTGCCGAACGATTCTTGCATCCGGACCCATCTTTTAGTAAGCTACAGGCATTCATTGCCCTTGAATTGATCTCCAGAAGGGGAAGGAACTTATGCTCAATCGATCGTGGACCGTGTTTCGAAGGCTTGCCCATGCCGCTCTGGCGACTTCCGCCCTCTCGTTGTCTGTGCCCGCCCTCGCTGTCGATTACAACGAGAACGAGCCGAACAATTCATTCCCGCCGAACTTCTTGCCGGGCAACCCGCTGTTCATGAGCGGCGACCGGCTCCTCGGCCAGATCACCGCCAACGACAACGACGACCACTACCTCACGGTCCAAGGCGGCGGCGTCGGCATCTTCCGCTATACATTCGACCTGAACACAGGCGGTGGCGACAGCATCCTCGAAATCTACGACCACACGGCTTCGGGACACTTCCTCGGTCGCAACGACGACCGTACTTTCACGGACCGGAGCTCCTTGGTCGTGTTCGACCATTTCGCGACCAGCGCGTCCAACCCTGTGTTTGGCGTGGGGATCTACGGCTTCTTGGCGACAGACACCTTCACCTACGCCCTCACGATCACCCGCACGACTACACCGGTGACGAATCTGGGGTCCTTGGGCAACGGCGTTACGACCCACAGCGGCGCGATGACCAGCCTGCGCGCCAGTTGGCACCAGTTCACGCTCGGTGGGCTGTCCGACCTGGTGGTCGACACTTCCGGGTCCAACGAGTCCGACACCGAACTGGTGATCTTCAACAGCGCAGGCCAAATCGTCGGCGCGAACGATGACGAAAATGCAGGCGGCGGCGTCTACACGTCCCGGGTTGCGCTCAGCAATCTCGCTGCGGGCACCTACTATGCGGTCGTGGGCGCCTATCCAAGCTTCTACGACTACGACACCTTCACCAATCAGCCAATCGGCTGGGATCGCAGCGGCTTCAGCGGCGGGCGCAATGTCGCGAACGGCGGTTACAACCTGAGGTTCAATGTGACGCCCGTTCCCGAGCCTGCGACCCTGGCCGCAATGGGTCTTGGGCTGGCCGGCGTCCTGATTCGCCGCCGCCGAAAGTAAAAGCGCCATCCGGCGCAAAAAGAGCCCCCGGGTGCAGCAAGCGCCGGGGGCTTTCTCTTTTTGCTCGACCGCCCTTACACTTCAGCCAAGACTGCCTCTTCTCGGCCGCTCTCGCTGCTCTTGTAGAGGGCGTCGAAAATCGCGTTGAGCACGAGGCCATTCTCCCCAGGAACCGGGGAAGGCTTGCCGGTGAGAATCGCGTCGACGAAAGCCTTGACCTCGTCCACGTGAGTCGACTCGACGTTTGGCACGTTCTTGGGCTTCATGTTGAAGAGCTGGCGGTTCTGCTCCGTGTAGATCTCGATCGCGTCTTCGCCCCACCCCTTAATCTGAGCCCCCGCTCGAGTTCCGAAGAGCTGCGCCTGGAATGGGTCGCCGTCCAGGTTCGCCATGAACGAGCTCTCCAAGACGACTACGGCGCCATTGTCGAACTTGATCAGCCCTACCGCGAAATCTTCGACCGTGAACTTGCTGCGGTCGTAGTCTCCCCAGGCGTTCCACAGGTCGGGGTTCTTGCCGAGCGTGTTCCAGGTCTTGCCGCTCGCCACCACCGGCTTGGGATAGCCCATCAGGAAAAGCGTTAGGTCGAGAATGTGGACCCCGATGTCGATGAGGGGACCGCCGCCCTGCTGCTCCTTGTCGATGAAGACCCCCCAGCCGGGCACTCCTCGACGGCGCAGGGCCTGAGCTCGAGCGTAGTAGATGTCGCCGAGGCCACCGCTGTCGATGTACTCCTTGAGGAACCTGGCCTGGCCGCTAAACCGCATGTTCAGGCCCACCTGAAGAATCTTGCCGCTCTCCTGCGCGGCCCGGCACATCTGGCGGCACTCGTCGGCGTTCATTCCCAGCGGCTTTTCGCACAGCACGTGCTTGCCGGCCCGCAGGGCGTCGACGGTCGGCTGCAGGTGATACTTGTTGGGAGTGGCCACCGAAACTGCGTCGATCTCCGGATCCCGAAGGAGCTCGCCGTAATCGCTATAGGTCTTCCCGACGGAGAACTTCTGAGCGGCCGTCTTGGCCGTTTCGGGATTGACGTCGCACACCGCGACCATCTCGCATAACTCTGGGATGGACGCATAGCCCTTCATGTGGGCGTTCTGGGCGATTCCACCACTGCCGATGATTCCGATTTTGAGCTTCTTGGCCATTGTTCGGCCCGAGTCTACCGGCAGCACCTCCCGCTTCGGCTAGCTCATGTCAGGCTTCCGACGGTTGACAGGCCGGACATGCGGCAGGCTCACCGGTGCAAGCCGGCGCTGGGCCAGCCTTGGCTTCGGATGCCGCCTCGGCCTTGGCCGCCTCACCTGGGCTGGAGGAGTAGTCGTTGATGTGGAAGCCGCTTCCCTTGAACATCACCGCGATGGGCTGGATCAGCCGCTTCACCGTGCCGGCGGAGCCGCAGGCGCAGGAGTCGAGCGGATCCTCCGAGATCCTCTGCTCGACTTCGAAGGTTGAATTGCAACTCGAGCATTCGTAAACGTAAGTCGGCATAGTTTCCTTTTGTCTCGTCGTGAGTTGTATGTCGCCGCGCGCGACAATGGGCCGCAAGCGGCGCAGGGACGATGCACATTATGACAGAATGGGTCTCACCGGGCTCACCTGTTCCTACTCCCTATGTTCGGCCAAACATTCGAAGTTGCTGACCTGGCAGGCGTGGCGGCCCTCATCGTCCTGGAAGCGCTGCTCTCTGCCGACAACGCGCTGGTGCTGGCGATCATGGTGCGGCATCTGCCGCGTCACCTGCAACAGAAGGCGCTCCTCTATGGCCTGGGCGGGGCATTCGTCTTTCGGCTCATCGCAATCCTGCTGGCCAAGTACGTGCTCAGCTTCTGGTGGCTCCAGGCCCTGGGCGCCGCCTATCTCCTGTTCCTGCCGTTCAAGCACTTCTATGTGCACTCGCAGAAGAAGGAGGTCAAGCCCGTTGGCGCCGGCTTCTGGCAGACCGTCATCGCGGTCGAATTTGCCGACATCGCCTTTGCCATAGACTCCGTCCTCGCCGGCATCGCGTTCATCTCCAAGCCGGGGGTGGGGGTCATGGGCGAAAAGATTTGGGTCGTGTACCTGGGCGCGATGATCGGCCTGATCCTCCTGCGCTTCGCGGCCGGCGTCTTCATCCGCATCCTCGATCGATATCCATTCTTCGACCACGTGGCCTACATCCTCGTCGGGTGGGTCGGCGTGAAGCTGGCGTTCCTGGCCGGACACAGCTACGAGCTCGGCCACCCCGGCGCCCTTCCCTTCGACTTCCCCGAGATGCCCAAGGCGGTCTTCTGGACGGTCTTGGTCGGCATCGCAGTCATCGGCACGATCATCGCCCTCAAGAATCGACGCGAGCCGGACCCGGAGATGGAGGCCGAAGCGGAGATAGCAGCCGACGTCAAGGACCTTAGCGTGGACGAGCCTCCACCGCCAAAGCAGTAACAGCCGCCGGCCACTCCTCCCGGGACGTCTCCGACGCGGAAGGAGTGGCCGAGACTATTGGATCTAAGGACCCCACTTGCCGGCGCCTTTGGGAGGCACCTGCTCGAACTTGGTGATCGTTTCAGGCGTCGAGATCGCCTGCCTGCCCAGCACGAAACCGGCTACGCCGATCGCCACGATCGCTGCGAGGACCAGCATCCACTTCTTCTGTGAGTCCTCCATCATGGATTTGTGCAACAGTTGTCCGGCCAGACGCCGGGGTCGTCGATGGCATTGCGGGCATCCACGTCCCAGATGACCCTCGCCGCGTTGTAGTTGGTCATTTCGATGTACTGGTAGCCGCCCGTATTGATGGCCAACTGGTTGAGGATGCTGAACGTCCGGAACGTCTTCGAGTGACCATCGATGAACGAAAGGTTTGTGCCTTTGGCGTGACGGTCGCTGAGGCCGAAGTTACGGCCCAGTCCATATCCGGCGTCGATCCAATAGGCGCGGTTGATCGTGCCGCGGTCGAAGCCGTCGGCGGTGTACACGGTGGACGCCACGTGCCGAATCATGCTCTCGTTCACTGGTCGCGGCGGCACCCCGTTGCTCTCACAGGGCCTGGTCGCAGCGGGTTGCGACTCGGTGTAGTAGTTGAAGTAGTAACCCAGGAACGAGTTCTGTCCAATGCTCACAGTGGGCCGCTGAAGAGGGGACACCGTGAAGTCGAACGTGGTCGTGGCGCGAGTCGTAATCCCGGTCGGACAGAGGAAGAGCTGGATGTTCTTCATGTACGGCTGCAGCAGCTCGCACCAGGACGACGGACGACCGACCAGTCCGGCCCGGTTCTCGCATCCGCCGGGGATCATCTCGTTGATGTTGCCGTCGTGCTCGTCCTTGTACATGATGCCGGCGAGCACGATCTGCTTGTCGTTACTGAGGCAGCTCGCTTTCTTGGCGGCTTCCTTCGCCTGGGCGAAGACGGGGAAAAGAATTGCGGCGAGGATCGCGATGATGGCGATCACAACCAGCAACTCGATGAGCGTAAAGCCCGACCGCATGGAACAGCGGCCGTGGAGTGGCCTTGACATGACTGACCTTCCTTTGTAGGAGATGACCAGTTGACCCTAGATCGCCTGATTCGAGGAGCAGTATAACACAGGGTTCTTGCACTTCCAAGCCTGCAACTATCGGCCCTGCTCTGCCAGCAAATGCATCGATGCGCTAAGCTCGACGAGGGAGACAACATGCGCCGCGAAATCGAGAGATGGTGGCGCTCGGAGGATTTCCTCTGGGCGACCGGGATCGAAGACACCTACATCGTCGAGCCCCACGGGCCCGAGCGCCGTATCCTCGACGAGTACGAGCTGACCGATCATTACCGCCGGTATCGCGAGGACATCTCGCTACTGGCGAGCCTGGGGGTTGCATACGCCCGCTATGGGATCCCCTGGTATCGCATCTCTCCCAGCCCTGGGAAGTGGGAATGGGGGTTCGCCGATGAAGCGCTCGGGTTGCTCATCGACCGTGGCGTCGCCCCGATCCTCGATCTGGTGCACTACGGGACTCCCCGATGGCTCGAAGGCGCGTTTGCCCATCCCGACTTCCCCCACCACATGGCTGAATATGGGGCCCGGGCCGCCGAGCGCTACCGAGGACAAGTCCGATGGTACACCCCTCTGAACGAGCCGCGGGTGACGGCCTGGTATACGGGCCGACTGGGCTGGTGGCCTCCCAATCTTCGCTCCGAGGCAGGCTTCCTCCGGGTGCTGGTCGCGTGCGCCGAGGGCATCCAGAGGACCCACCATGCGATTCTCGGCGCGGCTCCTGACGCGTTGCTCGCGCACGTGGATGCCACGGACCTCTACCTCACCCAAGATCCGGATCTCGAACCTCTGGCGGCCAATCGGCAGGAGAAGGTCTTTCTGGCGCTCGATCTCGTTCAGGGCTTGGTGGACGAACGTCACCCGCTTTGGCACGAACTTTTGCGCAGTGGCGTGTCCTCAAGTCGCTTGGAAGCCTTTCGCGAGCGCCCAGCGCAGCCGGATTTGCTTGGCCTGAACATGTATCCCATGTTCACGGTGAAGCACATCGTTCGCACCCCGTCTGGTCCACGCACCCGTATGCGCTACGGCGACGCCTCGCTCGTCACCCGCCTGTGCGAGATGTACTTCGAGCGCTACCGGCTGCCTCTGTTCATCGCCGAGACCGCAACCAAGGGGCCAGTGAACCGCCGGATAGGATGGCTCGAAGACTCTCTAGAGAGCGTGACTCAGCTCAGGTCCAAAGGCGTACCAGTGCTGGGCTATACCTGGTGGCCGATGTTCGCGCTAGTCGCCTGGGCTTACCGACAGGGCTCGAAGCCGGTGAGCGAGTACCTCATCCAGATGGGGCTTTGGGATCTGGAGCCTGGCACCTTGAACCGTGTGGAGACGCCGGTCGTCCAAGCTTATAGAGACTGCGTGGCAGGCGGCCTTCAACGCGTGGGGCGTCTCCGCGTTGAGAGGGCAACCTGATGTTCCGCAGCTTCTTCCTAGCCGGCTTCGAGTGTGCGACGGGTCTGAACGTCCACCGCCAACCCATCGATCAGCTTTGCGCCACCCGGCATGACGCGCGTGCCGAGGAGGATTACCGGCTGTTGCGTCAAGTCGGCATCTATGGCGCCCGCGACGCCGTCCGCTGGCCGCTTGTCGATCAAGGCGATGGCAAATACGACTTTTCGAGCGTTGAGCCCCTGCTGCGGGCCGCCCGACGCAACGGAGTGGAAGTCATCTGGGACCTCTTCCATTACGGCTACCCGCGCGATCTCGACATCCTAAGCGACGAGTTTGTGGCGCGATACGCCAACTACGCGCAGGCGACGGCGAAGTACTTGCGCGCTCGAACGGAAGGCACCCTCTAC
>DATLGQ010000195.1:0-2594 GCA_035540435.1 Fimbriimonadaceae bacterium | reverse complement strand
GGTGTGTGCTGAAGAATGCCCGTGGTTGCCATGAGCTTTGTGTGCACCTTTGCAGCCTTCGACAACTCGGGATCCAACCGAAGCTTCGGCTTGCCCCGCCGCATTCGCGCCTGGTTCGTCAGGCGCGCCAATTTTTTCTCGCTCGCCTTCCACGACCAGCAGGACCCGGCAGCCGCGGTGCCGGTGCCGGTCCCCACGGGTGCCATCATTACAATCAAAGTTGCGAGCGCGGCCGCGGCAAGAAAATGGCGGTAAGTGCGAATCACTCAGATCCCCCCTAAATGCTGCCGTCGGCGTCACCCATTTATCGACGACATCGGCGCATCGGCCCATACGCAAGTTGAGCAAATGGCGCTCTCGCGCGGGGGGATCCCTGCTCGTATTGCCGGCCGCGCCCGTACTATTTGCCGGAATGAATAGCGGAGTGGTCGTCCATATTGTCGTCGGGGCCGAGGAACGCGGGCCGGTTGAGGAGGTGTCCGCCGTCAGGGCAGTCGCCGGCCTCGGGCTCGAAGGCGACCGCTACTACCGGCGTCACGCAAACGGCGACCATAACCCCGAAAATGAGATAACGCTGGTGACACTGGAAGGCATCCAAGCCGCTGCCCGTGACGCTGGATTCGACCTCACCCCCCTCGACGTGCGACGCAACATCGTCACTCAAGGAATCGACCTAGACCGCCTCATCGGCTCGAAGGTCCGTGTTGGCGAGGTCGAGATCGAAGCGCTCGGTCCAAATCCGCCGTGCAGATACCTTCAGGAGCTTGTGGAAAAGCCCTTGCTGAAGCCGATGATCGGCCGCGGCGGAGTCCGGGGACGGATCGTCACGAGCGGCACGATCAAGGTCGGGGATTCCGTCATCGGGGAGCGGTGAGAACAGAGCGACTGCAGCTCACGCCCATCCTGGAGGCCCAACCGCAACCACACTCCTGCGCACGAACCAGGAGGACTAGGGTTACGCGCCCCTGAGCTCTCGTTTAGCGCGCCTTCGATCGACGAGGCGGAGAGCGATGATGACAAATTCGTACATGGCATAGAGCGGAACCGACAACGCCAAGAGTGTGTATGGATCCTGGCTCGGAGTGACGATTGCTGCAAGGGCCACAATCACGACCACCGCGCTCCTTCGGTGATGCCTCAGCTGAGTGGAGGACAGGACACCGACCAAGCCCAAGAAGAACAAAAAGATCGGCATCTCGAACATCACGCCGAATCCGAGGATCATCAGCCCGACGAAGGAGAGGTATTTCTCTGCGTCCAGAAAGGCGACCAGGCCTTCTCCGCCGATCGTCAGAAGGAGTTGCAATCCTTGTGGGAGAGCCAGATAAGCAAGGACTCCACCCGCCATGAACAGCACTGCGGAGGTGAATAAGAAGGGCAGCGCGTACTTCTTTTCTTTGGAGGTAAGGCCCGGCGTTACGAAGGCCCACAGCTGGTAGATCCAGACCGGCGCCGCCAGAAAAATACCGGCCAGGGCAGTGACCTTGAGACGGAACATGAAAGCTCCACCGACCTTGGTGAAGATGAGGTCACATCCCTGGGGACCGAGGTAACGAGAGTCCAGTGAACAGAGAGGTTTGCGAATCAGCTCCAGCAAAACCGGATAGAAGAAGAAGGCGGCGATAGAGACGAGGATGAAGGCAATCAGAGAAAAGACCATCCGTCGCCTGAGCTCACGCAGGTGACCTATCAGGTCCGTCGTCGTACGCGCGGCCACTCGCTCCCGTCGCCGAGCGCCCCAACGCGTACGGCCGAGGCCGGTGGCGGTGCTCATACGCTTGGGAGCGAGCCGTTTGTCATCTCGGCCGGACGCGGATCGCTATCTACAACCGGATCGGCTTGGGCCTCCCCCGTCGGCTTCGCAGCGGCTTTCTCCTCTTCGAGCCCGAAGTCAAACTCCGATTTGACGTCCGAAGCCATCTTCTTGAACTGGCTCAGGCCCTTGCCCAGGGACCGGCCTATCTCGGGCAGTCTCTCGGGACCGAATACGAGCAGCGCCAGCACTCCGACGATCAAAATCTCTAGGGGTCCCACCTGTGGCATCTCAGAATCACCTATGACACTTTCGACAACGGTGCGGGACGGGCGGCGATGATGTCTTCAGCGCTGCGCGCGCAACCCGGACAGAACTTCGAGTCGGCAGCTACCGGCGTTTCACAGAACGGGCAGGGCCCTTCCACGACCTGCTCGGCTGCACCTTCCTTGAGACCCGACTTGAACTCGGTGCCGGCTCTGCCCATGGACCTGGCCAGCTCCGGCAACTTCTTCGCTCCGAAAAGAAGCATCACGACTGCAAGGATCAGCAGCAGCTCGGTTCCACCTGGCAAACTCATTGCGTTCTCCTTCGTTTGATGGATCAGACGAGCGCAGCCGCCTAGGGCGAACGCTCCGGGGACCGGCCGGGAGCGGCCCCGGGGAACCACTCCCGACCGGGCTTGGTGCTAGAGCGTTGCCGCCGCACCTCCGGTCATCGCGCCTGCGCCGGCAAGGAACGGCGCAGCCGCCTTCAGCACAGCCGCCTTGTCCTGGGGGGTCTCGGTAGAGCCCATGTAGACCCCGCCCTCCGGCTCCAGTCGAAGCATGTTGCCTATGAC
>DATLGQ010000194.1:0-9291 GCA_035540435.1 Fimbriimonadaceae bacterium | reverse complement strand
GACTCATCCAGGCGCACAACGAAGTGCAGGGCCTGGTCTCGATGCCGTTCGAAACCTACTTCTACGGCTTCTTGGAAACCCAGAACTGGAAGGTCGACGGTTGGACGGGCTTCTTCAAGATCGAGGTCGAGGGCAAGGGGTTCTACAAGATCGGGTTCAACATGGGTTCCTTTACGACCTCGCGCCGGTACATGGTCTCGGGGGCGCTGGATCAGCGAGTGCCGATCGCCCTCATCTCCGGGCTTTCCGCCGCCGACTCCCTGAAGGCCGGCATCTATTCGGTCATGACGAGCCAGCCGATGTACGCCCACGTAGACTCTCAGTTCCAGGACCAGGTGAACGAGTCGGGGCCCGAGCTGGACGCCGACTGCATCGAGGACAATCCCAACAAGCGCTCGTCTCTGGCAGAAACCCGCGCGAAGCGCGATCCGGAGAATCTAGCCGAATCGGCCGCCTATCGCTCCCAATACATGCGTCTGGAGATCAACCCGAACACCTTTACCTACAAGATGCGAGCGCTGGGGGGCACTCCGTCGTTCCTGCTAAGCGTGTCCAGGACGGTGGACGGAAAGACGACCAACAGCCGCACGACTGGTGGCATCTTCGATGGCCTGACCTACCGGGATGTGCCGCTGGTCTACGGAGAGCGCGCCGTCTTCTCGGGTCCGATCGAAGATCAAGGCACCTACATCTCCGGCAAGCTGGCTCCCTTCGAGCTCCCTTACCGGCGCTTTCGTTGGAAGTCGGCTCCGCCCCAGAAGGTCACGGTGAAAGTCTCATGGGAGTTCATCGGCAAGGTGGGAGGGCAGTCGCCGACCATCGCTCGCATGATGGAGTTCACCGCCAAGCAGCTCGTCGCCCAAGCCGGCGCGCATGGCGTGATCTCGCTCCCCGAGATCATGGGGGAGGCGGACGAGCTGGCGGGTTTGACGACCTGCGAGGGCGTGGAAGTAAAGACCAGTGGGCAGCTGAGGCACAAGAAGGACGGCGCGCGCCCGTAGCTGGCCGGAGGCTTCTGCCCCTTATCGGTCCGATACGTCCTATAGGACCTATCGATCTTCGCCCTACCGATCGATCTCGCCCAGCACGATGTCGATCGAGCCGATGATCGCGATCACGTCCGCGATCAGCCGCCCCACTGCCAGAACCTCGAGCGATTTCAGGTTCATGAACGACGACGGACGCTCGTGCCAGCGATACGGCCGGTTGGAGCCGTCGCTGATGATGTAGAAGCCGAGCTCCCCCTTCGAACCCTCGATCCCCGCGTAAGCCTCGCCCACCGGTGTGCGATAGCCCTCGGTGTAGAGCTTGAAGTGGTGGATGAGCGACTCCATCGAGGTGTCCAACTCGTGGCGAGGCGGAGGCACGATCTTGCGGTCGCTCGAGTTCCACGGTCCCTCAGGCAAACCGTCCAGCGCCTGGCGCAGGATCTTGCACGACTCCTTCATCTCCGCGATCCGCACCAGGAAGCGGTCGTACACGTCGCCGTTCTCGCCCACCGGGATCCCGAAGTCGAACTCCTCGTAGCTGCAGTAGGGGTTGCTCTTGCGTAGGTCCCACGCGACGCCGCTTGCTCGGGCGATGGGGCCGCTGCAGCCCAGCTCCAGGGCCTGCTGGGCACTCAGAACACCAACCTCGAAGGTGCGCTCCTTCCAAATCGGATTCTCGACTAGCAGGTTCTCGACCACGTCCAGCTCGCGCGGGAACTCCTCGAGGAAGGCGTTCAGCTTCTTGTCGAAGCCCTCCGGCATGTCGCCCCGCAGGCCGCCCGGCACGATCCACGACGGCATCATCCGCACGCCGCTGAACATCTCGAACATGTCGAGCACGTTCTCGCGCTGCTGCATGATGTAGAAGAACGGCGTCATGGCGCCCAGATCCAGCGCGTGGGTGCCGAGCCAGACGCAGTGGGAGGCGATGCGCGAGAGCTCGGCGAGCATGACCCGCAGGTATTGGCCGCGCTTGGGGATCTCGCAGCCCAGCAGCTTCTCCACCGCCAGCGCGTGGGCCAGGTTGTTGCCGTTCGCGTTGAGGTAGTCCATGCGGTCGGTCATGACGACGCACTTGTGGTACTGCTGGTATTCGGCCTCCTTCTCCATGCCCGTGTGCAGGTAGCCGATCTGACACTTGCACTGCACGATGGTCTCGCCTTCGAGCTCGCAGATGACCCTCAGCACCCCGTGGGTCGAGGGGTGCTGCGGCCCCATGTTGACGACCATGGTGTGTTCGCCGATCTTCTCGAAGACCGTCTCGGTGGAGGGCATGAAGGGTGCGCTCATGAGCTTGGATGAGAATACCTTTCGAGTTTGGATTTGAGAGTCTGGAGTTCAGACTCATGCGTTGGAATTGGCGCACCACACCGAACACCTAACACCCAGCACCCAAAGCCCAACGCCGGGCGCCTAATACCCAACACACGCTGCCCCCAAAGAAGAAGGCCAGCCGCCCCTGCTAGGGGTGGCTGGCCCAGGAGCGGGCACTCGGTGCGAGCGCTCGCGTTAGCGAGGCGTGGTGAAGCTTACTGGCTGACGAGAAGCGATTATCTTGACCTCCACTCCCAAACCACTGCCCGGGGACCGTGGCCGAGGGTTCGGTTGGTCACTTAGTTCTTTTCACCTCCAGCACTCAAGTCGATGTACCCTTCCGCTAATCCTCCTCAAAGGCGGCGAGGATGCCTATGTACGACGTGCTGGCTGTAAAGCCCCGTGTAAAGGTCGCCGTGGCCGCTGTCTGAACTCGGTCGCCACCGTCAATCTGGACGGCGTCGTAGAAAGAATAGGGATACGAGAAACCGGTGTCGACTTGGAAGTAACCAAAGTTCCCATCTTCATCGGTCCTCGTGTTCTTCATGCCCTGATAGATGACGCCGATCCAGAGCCGCTCGCCGCTTGTTCCAACATCCAGACCCACCGATGCTAATGTAGTGTTTGATGCGCTTGACGTGTTAAAGCCCGCGACGGATATTGACGAACTGGAAACAGATGCCTCCTGAACACTGAAGCCCTTAGCCGTTACGTCATTATCCAGCTCGAAGTAGATAGTGTCCGTCGTGGCCAGAGCCTGTGTCACCCGACACCACCACAACGAGCCAGTGATGCTGTTGGCCGTATATTCGGTCACCAGGTGCCATGTGTTGCCCTGGCTATCATAGACATCGTGGGTTGGCGTTGAGCCTTGTACCTCATCTGAGATGCACACAGCGAACAGGATCCTGCCAACTGACACGTTTCGGGACAGGTTAGACGACAAAGTCGCCCCTGAGGTGTAGACGCTGGGAAAGCTGCCGGCTAAGCTGCCGATAAACGACCACGTTTGGCCGCCCTTTGCCATGGTGAACAACGGAGCTGGCCCAGTTAGGGCGGTTGAGGAAGTAGCGGTGGCTGGGGACGAACTCCCTTTACTAGCAGCCACGGAGATGTTGGCCAAGCAGACAGTAGCTACAATGCCGCAGCCTGCGATCAAAAGCAAGGCACCGAAACGCCAACGGCGCCATACCTGTACATGCTGATACATTTGAAGTCCTCCTTGGGAGACCTTGCGGATGCAGTATAGAGGACGACAAGGAAATGCCAATCCACCTTACGCGAGCCACCACGGTTTCCCAGCTCTTCGTGGCTAATATATCATACATTTACCCATTCATCTCAGAACTGTTCTTTTATAGGCCGATGGATTTTTTCGGATGGAACCTTCGGCATCAGTCTGTGGTGCGAGCGCAAAAAACAGACGGCCATGCCCTCGCCGAGGACATAAGCCGTCTGGCCACGACACGATGCGCCCCCGTGTAGAGGCGAATCCGAATTACTGGCTGACCGGAGGCTCAGCGCCGCCGGCGCCGGGGCCGCCGCCGCCAGGAGTCTGCATGTTGGCAGGACCCTGCACCCCCGGAGGCAATTGATCGCCTTCCTTCATGACCGGCACGTCGGGATCGGCCTCGCTGGAGCCGCACCCGGCAACGACGAAAGCGGCGGCAGCCGCCAGGAACACAGCTTGAATTCGCTTCATCATCTTTAATGCTACAGGAAAACCGCCCGGGCAGGATAGCCTGCCGGGGCGGTTGGGGTCGGGGACCGGTTGGTTACTGAGTCCGGTCGGGTCGGAAGTAGCACCAGGCGTCGCCGCCAGCTACGCCCGACTGGCCGTTGAACGTGGAGTTGCAGGGCCAGAGGCTCCAGGGGGTGCCGTTGGTCTGCACCTGCGCATACGGATCGAGCAGCTTGCCTTCCCACGAAACCAGATTCGGAAGGGTGGTGGTGCCGATCGGCTGCACCTTGGCCGACGTGTCCGAGCGGACGTAGACGCCGCGTCGGTCGTACTGCCACACCGGGGTGGTGAAGTCGTACACATAGTAGCCATGGTTGCCCGATGCCGCATCGCCGTTGGGCCGCCCGGTCGGGTTGAAGTAGCACGGGGTGTCTGCGCCTTCGCATCGCATAGTCGGCGTCGACAGACCCCGGCCGATGAAGTTGATCGACTGGACGTTCCAGAACATCGGCACGACGGCCGCGTTCTCGATGGCGGTCGAGCTGTAGGTGTGGAGATAGCCGTTGAAGGTCAAGCCCATTCGCGCGGGCTTCACGCCTGCCCTAAAAGTATCGGCAGGTGGGCCCATGAAGGGCGTGCTAACTCTCGCGGCGCCCATCTCGAACAGGTCCATGTTCTTCATGTAGGGCTGCATCGAGTTGCCCCAGAAGTTGGACGCCTGATGGATCCGCTCCGGAGTGTCCCACGGCGGGCTGGTAACCACATTGGCCGGCACAGGATGAATTCCACCATAGAACCATCGGAGGTCGGGGGCGGGCCTCTTGACCATCGCCTGCGGGAACAGGTCGTCGTAGTCGGCCATGTAGATGGCGGCTGCGGTGCCGGTCTGCTTGTAGTTGCTGATGTGGGCGGCCTTCTTCGCCGCCATCTTCGCCTGCGCGAAGACCGGGAACAGAATCGCCGCAAGGATTGCGATGATGGCGATAACGACGAGCAGTTCGATCAGAGTGAACGCGCGTCGAGTTCTGGTTTGCATGAACTTCACCTCTATAAAGTGTCCGCACACCCCGAGGGGCGTGGGAGCCGGAATCAGTGTAACTCGAAAAGTTCATATGCGCTAACACTTTTTTTGGCGGGCACTAGGCCGGTTAGTGTAGCCTCGCCACATAGCTCGATAGTTGCAATGCACTCTATCTCTCAGGGAAGATCGAGCCTGCAATGAGCGGCGCGATCGCCGATTTGCGCATGGCGATCTTAGTGGCTGATACATTATCAGCCCGTCGGCAAAAAACTCCTTCATCCTTGGGTGAGATCGTCCGGCGAGGAGCTGCCGGACAAGCGAAAGGGCCGCCAGCCTTATAGACTGACGGCCCTCACGACGACTCGGAGCAGGCCTAGCGGCCCTGAGACGAGCCGACCCGGCGATCGGCTGCATCCGCGCCCATGAGGGGCACGGCGCCCGATTCGCCCGCAGCCTGCGGAGCTCCGCCGCCTGCGCCCGGCTTGGCGGCGAGGTCCCCCGCCGGGGCCGCCTGGGTGCTGCCGGTGGCGGGAGCTTCCGCCTCATCTTCCTTGTTGCATCCGACCACCGCGCCGGCCAGGGCCAGCGCGGAAATCAGGACGACGAGTCGGGGCTTGCGCATTACTTCTCGTCCCACAGGTAGCGGCTCTCGTCGGTTACGACGACCGTGTTGGCGGCGACTTCCATGCCCCAGTTGGTGCCGGCGGCGAGCCGCCCGGGCGCCATGCCGGTGACGTGTCCGTCGAGCCAGGCGACGACGTGCTGCTGGCCGTGGCGCAGCGAGTTGCCGCCGGTGCGGACGCCAGCCGCGATCTTGGTGTTGCTGCCCAGCGTGAACACGAAGTTGCCGCTGTTGCTGCCCCAGTTGCCAAAGCACCACTGCGGAATGGTCGTGCAGTGCGGCGAGTCGACGCCGTAGTTGATGATGAGGCCTCGCGGGGCGCCGTACCACACGATGGTGGTGGCGTTGGCGAAGTTGTCCTCAGCGGTCGACCACTTGGCCGAGAGCATGACCGTCTCGGCCGGAGCCGCGACCGAGGTCTGCGAGGTGGTCGTGAAGATCGGGTCGTTGGCCGCGCCGTAGGGCGGGCTCAGATAGGTGTAGTTGTAGCCGTACTGGGGCTGGTAGGCCTTCGGGATCGTACCGCCGAAAGCGGCCGGCCACGGCTCGAGCGGAGGAGCCTGCGGATCCTGGTGGATGTCCGCATTCTTCTCGTAGGGGAGCACGAGCCAGGACCAGGGCTGCACGGGGGTCGCGCCTCCGTTGTAGGCCACGCCGGCGCCGCTGGCCGAATAGGACGTGTAGATGACGTTGACGTCGTCGTAGTCGCCTGCGTACATGATGACCGCGAGCGCCTGCTGCTTGATGTTGCTGATACTCGACGTCTTCTTGGCCGCCGACTTCGCCTGGGCGAAGACCGGGAAAAGAATGGCCGCAAGAATGGCGATGATCGCGATGACGACGAGCAGCTCGATCAGAGTGAACGCTCGTCGGTTGGTGTTGGACATTCAGATGCACCTCAATGGCATGGCGTCGGCAGGCAGGGCCTGTCGCGCAAGCATTAGTGTAGCAATACCGATGCCAAAATGCAAGCCCCACTGTGAGATCCGCATCACAACTAGTAACCATGGGATTATCCGGACGCTGTACGTATAGTTGCCCTCGCGACTATCGTTTCTGCTTGGGATGCGATGAATGATCGTTTCAGCGATTAGTGTTGTATACACTACTAAGGGAATAGACGAGGAAGCTAGTGTCGTTTCCCACTATCAGCGGCCGTGGGGACCCTTGGACGCGCGGGGGGCGTCCAACAACCGTGCGCTGGGTGCTGACTCTGGTCCAGGTGATGCTCTTCGCGGCGGCATGTTCTCCGCCCACCAGGGAGGATCTCTACGTCCGGGACGTGCTCGACGTGTGCCGGCGCTATCGAGAGAGCCGCCAGGAGGCTACCCAGACGGTGACTCAAGTGCGGCTGGGCGACCTGGACCACCGCGAGGACGCGCTCAACTGGCTCAAGAAGCACGCGGCGAAACTCAGGGTCGTGCTCGAGCAGCTCCAGTCGCTCACCCCGCCACCTCAGTACGAGCCGTTCCACGTTCGCTTCGTGGACTGGCTGCAGGGCCAGGTCGGCGGGTTGGACCGCCTGCAGATGAGCATGCGCGGGGCGCCTCTGGACAAGGTCAAGCTCAACGCCGAGGCCTTTCTGAGCGGCCAGTGGCTGCTCTGGCAGGACCTGCTGAGCGAGCAGCGGCGGATCTTGCCGGAGCTGCAGCTGGACCGGCTCCTCGGACAACCGTCGCTTCCGGTTCCGATGCCCGGCCAGGCGGAGCCCCCGGAGGTCTAGGGCTTCGCGCCGCCCTCGATCCAGGCCTCGACCCTCTGAATGTCCTCCTCCGGCAGCGGCTCGGCTTTCATCGGCATCTGCTTCGCCCCGTGGCTGCCTCTCAGGACGTGCACCAGCAGGCTCTCCTCCGGCTTGCCCGGCACCACGATGGGACCGTGTTCCCCGCCCTTCATCACCGTCTGGTAGCTGCGCATGTCGATTTCTTCCTTCGGCTCGTTCGCACCGTGGCACATGCCGCACTTCTGCTCGAACATGGGCTGGAGGGAGGCGAAGGTCACGGCTCCGCCGGCGCCCTCGTTCGGTGAGGTCGCCGAATCCGTTTCGGGCGTCCGAGTGGTGGCGGGGGCTCCGGCGTCCGTCGCGGGCGCCGGCTCCTCTTCTTTCGGGCCACAGCCAAGCGAGAGCACGAGCGCGGCGACGATGGATGCGGGGAGCAGGAGGGGCGTGATCTTCATGGCCCTCTTAGACGCATTGTCGAGGCGGGAAGGTTGGATGAGTTCGGGCGGGGTCGGTAACGGCGGGCCGCGACGGGCGTCATTAGAGATGGCTGCCGAACTCGCGAGGAGCGGTCAGCCGATACCCAAGGAGATACACTGACCACTATGCTGCCCTTAGCTGCCCTAGCCGCCGCCTCGATCGCCCAGGCGAGCGCCTCGATTAGCGACGTCTACCAGCGCAACTTCCAAGACGCGAGCTTCACGGCGCGAGTCGTGACCGGCAACCAGGCGGAGCTGCAGAAGATCAACAAGGACTTCGGCGCGAGCTATCGCTTCAAGTTCACTCACGTGAAGATCAAGGAGCCCTTCAAGCTGCGGCTCGAGTCCGAGGTCGACGACACGCAGGCTGTGATGGTCCTGAACGGGCCGACCCAGCTCCTGCGAGTTCCCCGCATCCGATTCTCGCAAAAGACGAATCTGGCAGACGAGGCGGGGAGGCGGCAGACGCTTCTGGACTTCGGGGTGCTGACCCCGTCGCTGTTCGAGGATCTGTTCCAAGCGAAGTTCGTGCGGGTCGACCGTGCCACCAACGACTTGGTCTTCGACATCACGTTCCACCCCAAGTACGACAACACGACTCGCCACCGGGTGTGGATCGACCGGGAGAAGAGGGTGGTCTCGAAGCGCGAGTGGTACAACC
The DNA here is from genome assembly GCA_035540435.1 of Fimbriimonadaceae bacterium. Classification (GTDB taxonomy): domain Bacteria; phylum Armatimonadota; class Fimbriimonadia; order Fimbriimonadales; family Fimbriimonadaceae; genus DATLGQ01. The sequence continues at coordinate 804 of DATLGQ010000194.1, read as the reverse complement.
AGCACGGTCGGCAGCTCGCGACTTTCTTCTACGAGAACCCCAAGCAGATCGCGGGCGTCTGGTTCCCCACCCAGGTCACCGTCCGGAACATGGAGAACAAGGTCGCCGGAGTGACCGAGTACACGAACCTCAAGGTCAACTCAGGCTTGAGCGAAGACCTCTTCAAGGTCAACTAGGCCTAGACCGGCCAGGCCGAGGCGTGCCCGGCCGGTTCACCATCCAGGGCCGCGAGCACCTCGCGGACGTTCCACTCGTGGCGCTCCAGCAGCTCCCAGGCTTCGTCGAAGGTGGCGTTGGTCAGGTCGCGCACGATGCGAGCGCAGCGTTCCTTGAGCTTCTGGTTCTTGGCCTTGACGTCGACCATCAGGTTCTGGACCACCTTCCCGCTGAGCACCATCGCGATCGTGCTGATACGATTGAGGGCCAGCTTTTGAGCGGTGCCCGCCTTCAGCCGAGTGCTGCCGGTTAGGACCTCCGGGCCTGTCCGCAGCACGATCTGGTGGTCTGCGGCATGGAGCAATGGGGCATCCGGGTTGTTGGCGATGGCGCACGTCCAGACGCCCTTCTGCCGCGCGTGGCGGATGGCGGAGACCACAAAGGGCGTTCGGCCGCTGGCGGTCAGCCCGAAAACCACGTCCCGGCGTTCGAGCCCCAGATCGTTGAGCGCCATGATGGCGGCGTGCTCGTCGTCTTCGGCGTCCTCCACCGCCCGGCCCTCCGCCACCTGCCCACCCGAGACGACGGCCACAAATCGGTCCGGCGGCAGGCCGAACGTGGGGGGCATCTCGGCCGCATCCATCGTAG
>DATLGQ010000193.1:0-13793 GCA_035540435.1 Fimbriimonadaceae bacterium | reverse complement strand
AAGAAGGGCCGCTACACCTACTATCACTGCACCGGGCGCAAGGGAGAGTGCGACCGGCCGTTTGTGCGAGAGGAAGCCATAACCGCTGAGTTCCGAAAGCTCCTCCAGACCTTGACGTTCCCGCCTTCACTGGAGAAGTGGATCAAGAAGGCGCTCGGTGAGGACCACGAGGAGCGGATGCTCTATCAGAAGCGGCAAGAGGAACGCCTCGAGGCCGAAGTCCAGGAGGCCCGGCAGCGGCTCGATCGCCTATACAAGGACTTCTGCGATCAGCTGATTGATCGCGACATTTACATGATGCTGAAGTCTCAGGCCGATGAACAACTCAGGCAAGCCCGACGCGGGATTGCCGCCGTAGAGCGTGCTGAGCGAGCTTCATACGACGCTGGCATCGAACTGGTCGATCTGGTTCAAACTGCCCTTGCGCGGTTCGATCAGGGGCATCCAAATGACCGAAATGAGCTGCTAAAAAGGCTCTGCTCGAACTGCGTTTGGAGGGGCGGCGAGCTTCTTGTCGAGCTGCGAAAACCGTACGATTTGATGCTGAAAGCTGCACAGATCGATGGATCACCCAAGGAGGGCGACCATGCCCCGGGCGAGGGTAACGAACTTTGGTGGAGATAACGGGATTCGAACCCGTGACCTCTTGCATGCCATGCAAGCGCTCTCCCAACTGAGCTATATCCCCACGCGTTGTAGGTCGTGACTCACCGGCGGTCAGGGAACCACCGGAGCCGACGCTTCATTATGGCACGCCATCACGACGGCTTGTGGCGAGATGCAAAGGACATCGCTCGTGCGCCAGGACCGCCCTTCGACCGTCCGCAGTTGGCAAGCCTCCGGCCCGCTCCCCCGTGCGCATGGCCGCAACCTCAGCCCACGGGGCAAAGGGTGCCAAGTAGCTGCGAGGCTTGCATCTTGAACGCGCACTTCCAGGGTCGGCGTATGCGCAATCGAAAGGGACTGATAGAGGCCAGTAGCCCGTCCAAAATCGGCCCCGGAGGGCCCCGCCTCAGGTACAATCTGAACCGAAACTCCCCCTCCAAACTAGCGTCTTGGCGCGTCTTGAAGCCCCGGGGGAGAAGGAACACCGAACTTGGCCGACACCGATCCGCGCATTGAAATCGTCAACGTGGAAGACGAGCTGGGAAGAAGCTACGTCAACTACGCCATGTCCGTCATCATCGCCCGGGCGCTGCCCGACGTGCGGGACGGGCTCAAGCCGGTTCAGCGCCGCATTCTCTACGCCATGCGGCAGCTCAACCTGACGCCGGACGGCGGATTCACCAAGTGCGCGAAGGTCGCCGGCGAGACCAGCGGCAACTTCCACCCCCACGGCAACGAGGTCATCTATCCAACGATGGTCCGCATGGCCCAGCCATTCAGCATGCGCTACCCGCTGATCGAGGGCCAGGGGAACTTCGGCTCGATCGACGGCGACCCTCCGGCCGCCATGCGCTACACGGAGGCCCGGCTCACCCCGCTCGCGATGGAGATGCTCGAAGACCTCGACCGCGAGACCGTCGACTGGGTGCTGAACTACCTCCAGACCATCAACGAGCCGACGGTCCTGCCTGGCAAGTTCCCGAACCTACTCTGCAATGGCGGCCAAGGTATTGCGGTCGGCATGGCCACCAGCCTTCCGCCCCACAACCTCACCGAAGTCTGCAACGCCATCCTCCACCGGATCGACCACTCGGAGAGCACCCTCGACGACATCATGGAGCACCTGCCCGGGCCCGATTTCCCGACCTACGGAACGATCATGGGCACCAAGGGCATCCGCGCCGCCTACGAGACCGGCCGAGGCTCCATCGTCATGCAGGCCAAGACGATGATCGAGCCGGCCGACATGGGCCGCAGCGTCATCGTCGTCACCGAGCTGCCCTATCAGGTCAACAAGACCAACCTCGTCAAGAACATCGCCGACATCGCCAAGAACCGCAAGTTCGATGGCATCACCAGCGTCGACGACTTCTCCGACAAGCGCGGCATGCGGATCGAGATCGGCATCCGCCGGGACGTGCAGCCCAACAAGGCGCTCAACTACCTGCTCAAACACACGCAGCTTCGCACCACCTTCGGTGCGATCATGCTCTCGCTGGTGGATGGCGCGCCGCGCGTTTCCCCGCTGCTCACCGTTCTCGACGAGTACATCGACCACCGGCGCGAGGTCATCGAGAGACGTACCCGCTATGAGCTGTACCGCGCTCTCGAAGAGGTGCATCTCAACGAGGGTTTCCAAATCGCACGCCGGTTCCTGGACGAGATCATCCAGCTCATCCGGAACTCGGACGATCCGGGCCAGGCGCGGGTCCAGATGGTCCGGCGCTTCGATATGTCCCCCTTCCAGGCGAACGCGATCCTCAACATGCCGCTGAGACGCCTCACCCGGATCCAGCAGCAGGAGCTCGAGAATGACTACAAGGCTGCGCTCTTGAAGGTGCAGAACCTGATGGACATTCTCAACGATCCGATCCGCCTCACGAAGGTCATGCGCGACGAGATCGAGGCTCTGCGCGACAAGTACGGAGACGAGCGCCGCACCAAGATCATTACCCGCGAAGCCGGCGACTTCACCGACGAGGACCTGATTCCCGAAGAAGAGGCGATCATCTCGATCTCTCGCGACGGCTACATCAAACGTGTTGCCATCGACGCCTACCGCCAGCAGAAGCGAGGCGGCAAGGGTGTGAGCAATACCCACAAAGCCGACGACGAGCCAGCCCACCTCTTCCAGGTCAGCACCCACCACTTCATCCTGTTCTTCACCGACCGGGGCAAGGTGTATCGCCTCAAGGGTTACGACATTCCGGAGTCCGGCCGCTATGCCAAGGGCATGCCGGTCATCAACTACATCGCTATCGAAAGCGGCGAGCGAGTGACCGCTACCGTCAGCGTCAAGGACATCTCCGGTGAGGGCTTCCTGACCATGATCACTTGCAAGGGCGAGATCAAACGCACGCCCCTTTCGAGCTTTGCCAACATCCGCGCCAACGGCCTCATCGCCTTCGACATCGAGGAAGGCGACGAACTGGGTTGGGTGCTCAAGAGTCGCGGCAACGACGACGTGCTGATAGTGACCCGCAAGGGGCAGTCGATCCGGTTCAACGAAAAGCAGGCGACCTCTCGCAGCCGCGCAGCGGGTGGAGTGCGGGCGATGACGCTCAAGCCGGGCGACATCATCGTCTCGGCGGACCTCGTGCGCCCCGACGCGACCCTGCTCGTCGTCGGCGAAAACGGCTTTGGCAAGCGCACGGCGCTTTCCGAGTACCGGGTCCAAGGCCGCGGTGGGAGCGGCATCCTCACCATGAACGTCACTGCGAAGACGGGCGAGATCGTGGGGGCCGAGGTCGTGGAAGAAGACGACCGCCTGTTGGTGATGACCCAGCAAGGCAAGGGCATCCGAATGCGAGTTCGCGACATCCGCACCGTCGGTCGTATCGCTCAGGGCGTCAAACTGATCAACCTCGGGTCGGGCGACCAGGTGCGGTCCATCGCGCGCCTTGTGCAGGACGTGGACGAGGGGGACATCGACGCAGACGAGGACGGCGATCTCGAGGAACTCCAGGAGGAGGAAGGCGCGGTGGCCGTTGCGGACGAGGCGGACGTAGAGGGCTCCAGCGAAGAATAGGAACTAGTTCTCGCTTCCGGAGAGAGGAGGGACCCACCACTCCACCGCGCAGTAAGGATGAGGGCGCGGCACGGAGGCTTGCGTGGTGGGCGCATGTACAAGACCGCACCTATCCACGTCGGGTTCTGCTGAACCTGCCGCCGACCCTCCCAGTCACATGTACCAAATGGACAACCATGCCAACATCGACCTGGAGACGCGGCTGCGACGCCTCGAAAGAACGAATCGCAGGTGGATGATCGCCTGCGGCGCCCTCGCGTTGCTGCCGATAGTCGCCTTCGGGTGCGGGAGCCGGGAGCCGCGGGCCTACGAGGTGCTCAGGGCGCGCAAGTTCGAGCTGGTGGACCCATCGGGCCAGTCTCGCGGCCTGCTCTTCTTCGACAAGGAGGGCGCGGTGCTAAGTCTGGACGACAGTGAAGGGAAGGTTCGAATCGCGCTGGCAGCGTCGCAGGCGAGGCCAACGATCGAGCTGTTCGACGAGACCTCGCAACGACGGCTCGCACTCACTGCGGAGCGGGAGGGCTCAACCTTGGAGATCTACGACGAGGCGGGGCAGCTGCGCGGCACGATCGGGCAGTACAAGGACGATCACTGGCTGGCCTTTCAAGATCGGCAGGGCCGCGTGTCGTACTCTGTGCCGCCTGAGGAAAGTCCCTCGCCTTAAGCATGGAGGTGGGGGCGCGAGCCCGGCACGCGCCCCCGTAAGGCTACTTGAGCTCGACTTTGCCGCCGGCTTCTTCGACCGCGGCCTTGATCTTGTCGGCCTCATCCTTGCCCACGCCCTGCTTGATGGGCTTCGGCGCGCCGTCTACCAGGTCCTTGGCTTCCTTCAGCCCGAGGCCCGTGATCTCTCGGACCACCTTGATGACCTGGAGCTTGGCGTCGCCGGCGGCTGTCAGCACGACGTCGAACTCGGTCTTCTCCTCGGCCGCGGGAGCGGCGCCGGCATCGCCACCGCCACCCGGCATCATCATGGGCATGCCCATCATGGGAGCCGCTGCGGTGACTCCGAACTTGTCCTCGAGAGCCTTCTTGAGGTCGGACAGCTCGAGGGCCGTCATGTTGCTGATCTGATCGACGATGGTTTCAACTGCGGTTGGCATCTGTTTCTCCTGAATGGTTCCTAAAGTCGTAGTGGCACGGGCGTATCGCCCTTGAGTTCAGTGGCCGGCCTGGCCTATTCCTGGGGTTCCTCCCCTGAGGATCCCTCCGCTGGCTCGCCTGATGGCTCGACGCTCGGCTCGTTCTCGGCTGGGGCCGCGCTCGCTTCGCTGTGCGAGGACACCGCGCCTTCCTCGGCGACCTTCATCTCCTCTGGAGTCGCCGTGACCTCTCCCGGCGTGGAGCTGACGTCCTCGGAGGAGGCAGGTTGATCTTCGGCGGCTGGCGCAGCCTCGGGCAGCGGGCTGCCCTCGGCGACCTTGTCGGCCACCGCCCCGATGACCCGAATCGGGTCCGCATAGAGCGCTTCGATGACGCCCACGAGGTTGGTGAGCGGGGCCACGATCGTCCCGATCACCTGTGCGATCAAAACGTCGCGCGGCGGAAGCTTGGAAAGCGCCTCGACTCCCTTGGCGTCAAAGGCCTTTCCGTTGAAGAAGCCGCCCTTGAGCTTGAGGTTCTTGTTCGTGGTCGCGTAGTCGACGATGGCCTTGGCGCACTCCGACTCGTTCTCGAAGACGAACGCCACCGCGGTCGGACCGTTGTGGAGCTCGTACGGGAGCGAGGCCGCGTCGTCGCCGGCGGCTTGCCGAAAGAGGGTGTTCTTGAGGACATGGAGCTCGCCGCCCTTGGCGCGAATGTTCGCGCGGAGCTGCTGCATCTCCTTGACCTTGAGCCCGCGATAGTCGGTGAAGACGACCCCCTTGGACTTGGAGTACCACTCCCTGGCTTGTTCGATGGTTTGTGCTTTTTCTGCTGTCGGCATGGATTGCACCTTGCCTCCAAAGCAGTTCGGGACTCCCGCCTCGGCCTCAGGCGGAAGTCCCGTTCATCCGGCGCGCCGTCAGGCACGCATTCAAAACCTTCTTTCCATCCCCTCGGCTGGCCTCCTTGCGGAGATTCTGGCGTTCGCCACCAAGCTGTCTTCAGAGTTGTGGGCTGGATTATGACAGGAACTTCCTCATGCTGGCTACCCTAAACCTGACTGATCTTGTTCACAAGTTTGCTGCCGCGCAACTTCAACTTGCCGCCCGCCACTTCCTCGCTGGCGAGCTTCATGATGCGGTCCCGCATTTGCTGAGTCACACGATCGAAACCCAGGATCCGAGCCGCCAGCACTGCGGCCTCGGCGATGTCGACTTCGAAAGCATGTCGGACGGCCTCATTCAAAGCTCTGGAAATCTCTTCATCCGCTACAAACTCTAGCTTTTTGTGTTGAGGCAAAAACGCGGAGCGGCTCCGGAGTGGTGTTCGGCTGCCCAGCAAGGACAGAAAGCCCTTCGATAGCTTGACATCACCGGAGCAAGCACGAATACCCTCGCTCACGGCAACTCGAATACGATCGCCAGCCCTCCCAACTCCCGCTGCCTCGCGGATTCTTCGCACTACCTCTTCAACATGAACGGGTCCCTCGACTTCTACAACTTGTCGAATCAACTGCGCCATTACTTCAGGCTCAATCTGGTGAAGGGGCCCGTCGGGCACGAGTAAGTGGCACATCTCGTATGAGTGTGCGAGATGTAGAAGAGCGCCGTCTTCTTGGCTCATGTGATCAGGTTCCGGTTCCGGTTCCGATTCATCACCAACCTGCGCATTTGTCGAATCATCAATCTCGGCCAGTGATTGGCCAGCCCGTGCAAGTTCAATGATCTCCAATGTACGCCGGAGTTCCCGGTCTGGATTTGAGAACCAATCAGTGCTCCAGATACGATGAATGCGCCAACCACGATCCTCTAGCACGGCCTGCCGGAGCTTGTCTCGATCTCTTGCAGTGCGCGAACGATGGTATTCAGCTCCGTCGCACTCGATCCCAAGAACATACCGGCCAGGTTTAGCTGGATCACGCACCGCAAGATCGATGAAGAACCCGGCGCAACCCACCTGAGTCTCAACCTCGTAGCCGTTGGCGAGGAGCTTGTCGAGAACAGCTTCTTCGAAAGGCGACATCGGCTCGCGCGTGGTAGGTACAGCCACATTCATGCGGCCTGTTTCAGCGTACTGCAGGAACTCTTTAAACGCGCGAAGGCCGATGCTCGTGCTCCCGTCTGTCTTGATGTCATCAGCGGTCAGGTTCGTAAACACTTCACAGCGCTTCCTAGACCGCGTTATCAGAACGTTAAGGCGACGTTCACCTCCCTCAGAGTTGAGCGGTCCAAAGCTCATCGAGGCAAACCCTTGAGCATCGCGACCGTATCCGACCGATATGAAGACGACATCCCGCTCGTCGCCTTGCACGTTCTCCAAGTTCTTAACGTCGAGGCGCTCGAGAGGATGTCTGTGGGCGAAGTCAAGGAAAGACGGTTCCTGCTTCATCATCAAGTCAAGCTCGTCTTGAATTGCCTGCTGCTGCGCCTGACTAAAGGCGACTACCATGAGACTTTCCTCCGGCGTCTCGTGGATGTGGCGTCTAACAGCCTCGGCAACCGCGCGCGCTTCACCCCGGTTGGTTCGGCTTGCACCTCGGTCGTAGGTCGTGTGTCGCAGAAGATGACACCGTAGCCCTAGCTTCTGAGATGGTGGCTCCGGGTTCGGGAAGAGGAACAGTCTATGATCGTAGAAAAGAGCGTTTGAAGGCTCGATGAGCGAGTGATGCAGGCTCCGGTAGTGCCATCGCAGGACGTCGGCGCGGGCTTCCAGAGGCGACTCGTGAATCCATCAGGCTTAAGATGCTTTCGGTGTCCTTAGTGAGATTAAGTTCTCGAAGCTGATCGTCCTCCTCCTGATCCTCCGAGGTGATCTTGTCGAAGAAGCTGGTCGGAGGCATCTGCCTTCTGTCGCCAACAACGATCATCTGGCTACCGCGAAGTATCGAACCGAACGCATCTTCGGGCTTAACCTGGCTTGCCTCATCGAAGATCACGAGGTCGAATCTTGGGCCGTCCTGAGGCAGCATCATGGCGACTGAAAGTGGGCTCATCATGAAAATCGGTTTGATCGCTTGAATGACGCCGGCAGCTTCCGACATAGCTTTTCGAATGGGAGCATGCGAGCGCTTTAGACCCATTTGCCTTTGAAGCCAGGAGGCGCTGCCCCCAATGAGTGTTCGCGGCACCCCTTGGTAGTGCTGTAGTCGAATTCGCGCTCGATTGGAACGAAGAAGTTCTTCATCCAGCGCCCGAAACGCCTTGATTACGTCCTCGTGCCTAACCCGGTCGAACTTCCGCAGCGGTTCTAACTCTGCAAAAGCTTGCCGAAGCACTGTCTCATACCAGCTACGTGCGAACGACTCTTCTAGTCGAGACGGCGCCGCTTCCCATCTCTCACACAGTTCCACGACTGCGCCGACGCCTTGTTCTTCGGCGGCGCGAGCGAGCTTGTTGTAGTTGACGAGCCGCTCCAGATCATCGCGGCCCTCGATCCACCGGTTCACAAGCTGCAGGCCCTCCTCGAAGCTTGCAACCAAGGGCGCGGGTACCGAGGGGAACTCGAGGCTCGCGCTGACCTCCTTAACAGCTGTGACGGTATCCCTGGCTTGGGCTAAGATCGCCTCAGCCCTTTCCGTCAGTCTGGGGACGCTGATCTTGCCGTCGAAAAACCGCAAGAGACCAGGAGGGATATCGCCTTGACCGATGTCCCGGTGGAGGCGAACAAGCCAGTCTGTGAGCTTGCTCAAGCTTGCCCAATCCGAAGATTCTCCCTGCCACTGCGCCCCAAAGAGACTTTGGCACAGCTCCTGCGATTCGTCCAGAACTTTGCGGTGATGCTGAACGTCCTTAACTGCGTCGCAAAGATCGAGTTTGGCCTCAGCAGACTCCCTGGGATTGATCATCAGGGCCCCTATACATTTTGCCGCTCGCCTATAGTCGCCAATCAGTACCCGGTACCACTTGGAAGCGAATTTTCGAAGGGCACGCTGAGCCAAGTCCACGTCGCTCTCCCACGCCTCAAAGCGCAGCTTTCCAGCCCATCTGGATTGCACGTCAAAAAGGCTTGCTCCTGCAGCAATGGCTGTCCTCAGTTGAGCTTCATTGTCGACCCATGTTGCCGTGCTCACGACGACCCCATCCAAGGGAGGAGCCTCCGCGGCTCGCATCGCAGCGTTTGCCACCAAAGCAACTTCTTCAATAGAGCGAGGTGCTTCGATGTGTAAAGCAGCGGCGAGGTCGCCGCTGCACTCGCGAACTGAATGCAGTTTCAGTTGTACGTCCGTGATGCCTTGCCAGAGCGGTGCGACATCCATCCCGATTAGAAGAACCATCCTTGTGCCGTAGAACGGGTTCTCTGTAGGCCGGCCATCGGCCGCGATCTTTGTCTGCAGGACACGTACGGTGACTCGAGAGGCTCTGAACTTGTCCTCGTTCCAAGATTCAAAAAACTGGCTCGGGATTCGCACGAGGCCGGGAGCTTCAGGACCAATCTGAATCAGGTGCCCCATTGCATTTCTGGGGGATAGACCGCGGCTTCCGAATTCACTGTTTACGGCTGTAGAGTACGCGTTCAGTTCGTCTCTGTGAGCTTCTAACATCTCAAGCTCAACGCTTAACCTCGGAACTGCGCTCGGAGCGAGTTCTTGCACATGTCGAAGGCCCTTGTAAAAGTCTGCTTTTCGAGTCTTGTGGCTGTGCAACTCTAGGCACGTGTCTCTTAAGCCAGCGCCCTCCATTCTTCGCGCCACCACTTCAAGAGCCGCCATCTTCTCGGCCACGAACAGAACTCTCTTGCCCCTCGCGAGCGCATCGGCCATTAAGTTCGTAATCGTTTGTGACTTACCAGTGCCTGGAGGGCCCTGAAGAACCATTGATCGTCCAACGGCCGCTTCCATCACCGCTAATGTTTGAGAGCTGTCAGCACCGATTACATCGTGGATGTCACATTGGGGTCGCCACGGGTCCAGCGGGCCCTCGTCCGGAAGCCCTGGGTGTTCATCAGCGAAACCTGAGTCGAGAAGGCTGCCAAGCAGTGCATGTTGTGAAGGCTGATCTTCTTCAGGCCACTTTGTTTCGTCGAGGTCCATGTACAGGAAGTACTTGGCATAGCTAAAGAAGCTCAACGCAATCGCCCGATCATCTACGTGCCACGCCGGCTGGACGACCTCGATCGACCGCTTGACGGCGGCGAAGTAGGCACGAACATCGAAGCTCTCTTCTTCTGAGAGAGTGGGCAGTCGAATGCCAAATTCGGCAAAAAGCATAGCTTTCAGAGACAAGTTGCCCCCAACTTCCCCCCCATCGTGCCGCAGCCGGTAGGTGCCGTTCGGCCTGGGCTCCAGCTGAACGGGCACGAGAACGAGTGGGGACCTTCGGACGCTCTTATCAGTATCTCGATCAGTCCACTCCAGCATTCCAAGCGCCAGGAATAGAACATTCACACCCGATTCTTCAATGATTGTTCGGGCATCTCGAAAAGTCTTGAGAAGTCGAGCCTTCAGCTTCGATTCGTATTCATGGGTGTCGAGGTACAGATCCGCCTGGTCAACCGGCAGATGTTCATATCCCAAGAACCCTGCAAGTTCTTCCTCTGCCGCAACCCGAAGCTCGTACGCGCTCACGGCGTCCTCTTTGGAGTCTATGAATAGGCTATCATGACCTGGGGGTTTGGTCAAAGTCGACTTCGTCAAGGGATCAGGCTTACCTCGGAATGTCATGGCCTTAGCCTGGTGGACCAGAAGGCGCAGAACCTCGAACGGATCTTCACCTATTACGTCCACTCCCACTGCTCGTGGTGTCCGGTAGTTGATCAATCGGTTTCTCCTGGATGTGTCCAGGAGATTTCTGCGACTGGCCTGCAGGCGCTCTGAAACGACTTGGGGATCATGCATTTCGTGACCTCCAGTGTATCAACCAAGAATCAAGGAGGTGCAACAGAGTCGAAGGTGACATCTCAGCCGCTGGTAGACGTCTTCACTACCGCCAATGTGGGGCAGGGAGGCGCCAAATGCCCCGCCAGGATGGTCATGCCTCTGCGCCCACGCCCTCCGAGTCGATTATTGATTACAGCTCTTGCCAACACACATCTCCCGCCCGCGCTGCGAGCCTCTTCTGGAACGGCACTGCCCGCTGCATCACCTACAGAAGCTCGTCGAGCGCAGCCGACAGACGCGCGACTTCCTCTGCCGAGTTGTAGTGAACGAGGCTGGCGCGCATGACGCCGCGGGCGGGGTCGATGCCAAGAGCCTCGCAGAGGCGGTAGCTGTACATGTGCCCGTACCGCACGCCGATGCCCCGCTCGTCGAGGCGGCGACACAGAGTCTCGTAGTCGACGTCGCAAGTGAAGCTGAAGGTGGGTACTCTCGTCGTTCGCGGCCCCACCAGTCGCACTTTCTTCGAGGATGCGAACACGTCCAGGACGCGCTCGATCAAGGGCGCTTCCAGAGAGGCAAAGCGCTCGAAAGCCTGCCGAACTCCGCCAAACATCTCCAGATACCCTCGCAGCGCGGCCAGGCCGGCGGCCGATTCGTGGTTCACCCCTCCCAGCTCGAAGCGCATGACCGGATCACGTTGCAAGAAGAAGTGATTGGGCCCCTCATGAAGCTCATCCACCGCGTCCCGGCGCCCATGCAGCACGGCCAGGTGAGGCGCGTAGACCTTGTAGGCGCTGAACACGTACCAGTCGACTCCCCAACTCGCAGTTTCGAGGGGGCGGTGCGGAGCGTAGGCCACGCCGTCGACCACCACCCGCGCGCCGGCGTCATGAGCCATCCGGGTGATGCTCACCACGTCGGCGACGTCCCCCAGCAGGTTGGAGGTGTGGGCGAAGGTGACGAGGCGCGTTCTCTCGGTGAGCAACGCTTTCAGACTTTCGAGGGGGCAAGGGTTCTCGGGCCCGTCGGGCATCCACTTCTTGATCGTGAAGCCACGCCGTTCGAGCCGCATCCACGGTCCGATGTTGGCCTCGTGCCCCGCTTGCGAAACCACAATCTCGTCGCCCGGATTGAGCTGCAGAGCGTAGGCGTCGGCTAGATGCTTGCAGAGCACGCTCGTGCTGGGTCCGAGGATCGCGCTGTCCCCCGGCCCGGAGCCAAGCAATTCTTTCGCGAAGAGGTGGGACTGCAGCAAGGTGTTGGTGGCTCGTTCCGAATGTCGGTACGGCGCGCCTACCTGGACGAAGCTCTCGCGCAAGTACCGCGCGGCGGCTTCGATCACCACCTCTGGCAGCTGCGAGCCGCCCGCGTTCTCCATGAACGCGTAGCCAGAGCCAAGGGCGGGAAAGGAGCCGCGAATCTCGGGGAGAGTCATTGAACGCTTTCTACCCCTGCCCGACACTTACACGCGTGAAGCCGAGTCTGGGAGAGATTGCCGCCTGCACTGCCATCACGGCCGCCGTCGGACTGTTCGTCTACCAGGCGTATCAAACTCCAAAGCGGCCGCGTCGGCCGAACGGGTTCGTGCTGGACGCGGCCGGAAGGGGGATCGACGGAGAGAGGATCACCGTTACGACCCGAGACGGCTGGCGGACCTTCGTAACCCGCGACGGCGCATTCGACTTCGTACCCTCCACCGATGTCCGCTCCTCCACCCATGCGGTGGTGGCTTACTACCACTCCACCGGCGATCGGGGGCAGTATCAATTCACGCCGAGGGGCGAGTTGAACGTCTCGGTGGTGGACACCGCCGGACGATTGGTCAAGGAACCTGTCCTGCTTCAGATTCAGGGGGAGATTCGGAAGGTGGCAGGGAGCATCTCGTTGAAGGAGCATGCGCTGCTCGTAAGACCCCTCGTGCGACCACCTTCGGCCCACTGGCGCCTGGTGCGCATCGACGTGCACCAGAAGGGGCGGAAAGCGTGGCTGGATGTGGTGATTCGTCGGCTCCCGGCGCCCCTGAAGGAGAACTACTGGAGTTCTTTTTCGGGAGGCAAAGTGCGCTTCCACGGGGCCTAGGGAGCGGGCACGACGCGGAAAATGCGATCATCGCCCGTGCGTGCCTGGCCTCGCCCATCCCGGTTGGAAGATGTGAAGTACAGCGCTCCATCCGGTCCCTGGGCGACTTCCCGTATCCGGCCCACGCCGCTCGCGAACACCTGATCCAGCGTGATCTGGCCGTTCTCAATGATCACCCGCCTCAGCGCCTCACCCCTTAGGGTCCCGAAGAAATAGCTGCCCTTGATGCCTGGCATGAGGTCTCCGTTATAGAATGCGCCGCTGGCCGGGGCCACCGCGGGCGTGTACTGTTTGAGCGGGCTCACCATGCCGGCTTGGCTCTGGTCGTGGTGCACCGTCGGCCAGCCGTAGTTCTTGCCCTTTTCCACCAGGTTGATCTCGTCGCCGCCCCCCGGCCCGTCGAAGCCGCTTGGGCCGTGCTCGGTCTGGATCATGATGCCGGTGCCTGGCTGGAAGTCGATGCCCTGCGCGTTCCGATGGCCCAGGCTCCAGATCTCCCCCCGAGCTCCCTGTTCGCCTACGAACGGGTTGTCCTGAGGGATGCTGCCGTCGTCGTTGATCCTGAGGGTCTTGCCTCCCAAGGAACCCAGTTGCTGGGCGATCTGGCGGTTCATTGCGTCGCCGGTGGTGATGTAGAGCTTGCCGTCCGGCCCGAAGCGCAGCCGGCAACCCGCGTGATTCATCGCGGAAGGGATACCTTCGATGATCGTCACGGGATCGGTGAGGCTCGTGCCACCATCGGTGAGCCGCCGGACCCGCACGCTCTCGCTGCCCGAGCCATAGGCATAGGCGATGTAAACGTACTTGTTCTGGCTGTAGTTTGGGTGCAGAGCGATCGCCATGAGACCGCTCTCGCTGCCTGTATTGACGTCGTCGACGACATGGATGGGCTGCGGTTGGAGCACCCCGCCCTCGATGACGCGGATTCGTCCGAGCCGCTCGGTAACCAGCATCCGCGTCGGCGAGGTGAAGGCGATGCCCCAGGGAACTTGCAGGCCTGTCGCTACCACCTCCACCCGGTAGCCGCTTGGCACCGTCGGTAGTGGCCCTTGCCCTCCGGTGTCCAGGGCTTCGCCGGCCCCGCTGCAACCCCCGAAGAAGACGCCGACGAGCGCGAGAACCATTCGCATACGCCTTGGACGATACCGGGGGGCGCCGCGGTCGAACACGACCCAGTCC
>DATLGQ010000192.1:0-8336 GCA_035540435.1 Fimbriimonadaceae bacterium | reverse complement strand
TCGGAGACGTGACCGGGCGGATTCAGCTTGCCCATGTCGCCTCTCATGAGGGAACGGTGGTGGTGGAGAACATCGTGCGGCAGGGCCAGCGCAAGGTCGATTACAAAGCCGTGCCCAACTGCGTGTACACGGTGCCCGAGGTGGCTTCGGTCGGCCTGACCCAGAGCGAGGCCGAGGCGCAGGGACACGACGTGGTCGTGGGCAAGGCAAACTTCCGCATTTTCGGCAAGGCCATGGCGATCGGCGAGCAGGATGGCTTCGTCAAGGTGGTGGCCGATCGCAAGTACGGCGAGCTGCTAGGGATGCACATGATCGGGCCCCACGTCACGGACATGATTCACGAGGGGGTCGTGGCTCTGAATCTAGAAGCGACCTTGGAATCGATGGTCAATTCGATGCATGCCCACCCGACTCTCGCGGAAGCCGTGCTCGAAGCCCTCGAGGACGCGGTAGGCCATGCCATCCACAAGATGTAGGCCCGGACCGGCACGCGGCGGGGCTCCTTGAGAAAGCTCAACATCTTTCGAAGGCTCGATCCCCGGCTGGCGGCCGAGCTCAAGACCCAGCGGAGGCCCATCTTCTTGGGGCTGCTGTGCGTGGTCTTGACGTCGCTCCTCACGGCCGCGACCATTCCGCTGATCGAACGCAGCGTCAGCGCAATCCAGGATGTCGGACAGTTTCGGGAGCAAAGGCTCCTGGAAACCCAGGAGCTGCGTCAGCTGGCCGCCCGCCTCGGGGTGCCGGAGGAACAGGCGCGGGAGGCCTTTGCGGAGGCTTCGCAGACCCTGCCGGCTGAGGATCGCCAGAGGATTGCCGCCCGTCTCGGTGTCCCGCCGTCCGCATTGGACGAGGCATTCGAGGCCGTTCGAGCGGATCGATCTTCGCAGCGCAACCGGCCGGAAGAGGCGCTACGCCTCTTGGGGATCTATGCACTGGCGATCATAGGCCTCTACGGCGTGAAGTACTGGTTCACGCGAGGTCAGATCTACTACCTCAGCCGCGCCTCGGCACGGCTCGCGTCGAACCTCAGGATGAAGCTGTTCGCCAAGTTGCAGCGGCTTCCGATCAGCTACTTCAATACCAAGAGGGCCGGCGCGATCCACAGTGTGCTGACCAACGACGTGGCCGTGTACCAGAACTCGGTCATGATCGTCCGCGACAGCATCGACGGGCCGGTCAAGGCGGTGTCCGCTTTCGCCTTCATCATCGCGATCCAATGGCAGCTGGCTCTCGTGGCCATCCTCTTTACGCCCTTCATGGCGTTCGCCATTCAGCGGAACGCGCGCAAGATGAAGCAGGCTCAAAGCGACGTTCAGAAGGACCTCAGCAACTTGGGAGCGATGACCCATGAGGCGCTTCAGGGGACCCGCGTGGTCAAGGCGTTCTCGGCCGAGGAACGGATCGAACACCAGTACGCGGGCCTTGTGGAAGCGAGCTTTCAGAGCCAGATGCGCGCAGTGAAGCGGTTGGCCTCCCTGCGGCCTCTCGTCGAGTTCATCGGAGCGGTGGCCCTCGCCACCATCCTCTTCATCTGCGGCTGGCTCGCCCGCAGCGGCTCGTTGCAACTGTCTCACATCGCGGCATTGATCTACGCCTTGGACGTGATCAACCAGGGATTCCGAGCCCTCGGGTACGTCAACAACACCTACGCCCAGGTCCAAGCTGCCGGGGAGCGCATCTACGGGGAGATCCTCGATGTACCGGAACATCACGCGGACGATCCGGGGGCTCGGACTCTCAGCCACGTGAACGGTGATGTCGAGTTCCGCGACGTGTCTTTCGTCTATCCCGACGGCACCCAGGCCCTGCGAAATGTCAGCTTCCGCGTGCCGGCCGGCAGCAGCCTCGCCCTCGTCGGCCCCAGCGGAGCGGGCAAGAGCACGATCGCGGACCTGCTTCTGCGCTTTTACGACGCTTCTTCCGGGCAGATTCTCTTCGATGGAGTCGACGTGCGCGAACTGAGGGTGGGTTGGCTGCGTTCCCAGATCGGGGTCGTGCCTCAGCAGACCTTCCTCTTTGCGGGCACCATCGAGGAGAACATCCGGATGGGTGCGCCGACCGCCAGCGATCAGGAGGTCGAGGACGCTGCTCGTGCCGCTCATGCCGATGTGTTCGTTCAGGCCATGCCGGAGCGTTATGCGACCGAGCTGGGGGAGCGGGGCACCCGGCTGAGCGGCGGGGAGATGCAGAGGGTGGCCATTGCACGCGCCCTCGTCAGGCGACCGGCGGTCCTGCTTTTGGATGAAGCCACAAGCAATCTCGACGCCGTGAGCGAGAAGGCGGTGCAGGAAGCCCTGGACGAGATCATGAAGCAGCGCACATCCATTGTGATCGCCCATCGCCTCACCACCGCCGCCCGCGCCGACCGGATTCTGGTGCTCCGCCGCGGCGAAGTCGTGGAACAGGGCTCGCACCGCGAGTTGATGGAGCGCGGCGGCGCCTACGCAGCCATGTATGGCGCCTTTACGAGCGGCGTCCTGGGAGACGACGTTGGCTGAGCCGGCGAGGATTGCCTGTCGGGGACTCACATGCGGCTACCACGCCACACCCGTGCTGGCTGATGTCGATCTGGAAGTCGCAGCAGGTCAAGTCATGGTGCTACTGGGCCCCAACGGCAGTGGCAAATCGACGCTTCTCAAGACGCTCTCGAGGACGCTGCCCCCGCTTGCGGGCGACATCGAGCTCATGGGTAGGCCGCTCGCGCAGTACTCCCACCGCGATTTGGCCCAAAGGCTGGGCTTCGTTCCGCAAGAAGAGCATGTCCCTTTCCCCTTCACCGTCCGGGAGCTGGTGGTGATGGGCCGTCTACCGCATTCGGGGGGGCTCTTCGACACCGTCGAGGACCACAGGGTCGCCACCCGCTGCATGGAGACCACCGACTGCCTGCACCTCGAGCACAAGCCGCTGCAGAAGCTGAGCGGAGGCGAGAAGCAGCGGGCGCTGATCGCTCGCGCACTCGCTCAGGACGCGCCCGTGTTGCTGATGGACGAACCGAATGCGCACCTCGATTTCGCCCATCAGGCCCTGGCGGTTGAGATCGTGAGGCGCCTCGCCGCGGAAGGCCGCTCGATACTGATCGCGCTGCATGATCTGAACTTGGCCTCGATCCTCGGGGATCAAGCCGTGGTGCTGGCTCCCGCCCGCGGCGGCCATGCTGACCCGGCGACGAGAGTCGCGAGGCAGGGCCCCATGCAGGAAGTGCTTCGGTCGGGGGCCATCGAGGATGCCTTCGGCATTCCCTTCGAGCGAGTCGAAGGGAATGCCGGGATCATCCGGATGTTGCCACGATTCGAAAAGGCTTAGCCCTTCTCTTTCTGCTTCGCGCTTTGCGGCCTGAACCAATGGCTGGAAGTCGCCGCTTCGTTGGGCGTGGGCTTGTAGTTGCCAACGCTGGGCATGATCACCGTGGGCGCCCCGCTCTTGCCTGGCATCCCGCCGGGGAGATTGTCGTCCTGCACCATTTGGGCGGGCTTACCCGACTTGGACAGGCTCTGGCTTGCGCTGGCTGCCAGCTGCTCCGACGATGCGGAAGGGCGTGCCTCGCCTTGAGGCATTTCCGCTTCCCCACCCCTGCCGACGTCCATCTTTTGGTTCGTGAGCGGGTTGAAAAAGAAGGCGACTCCGAAGAGCACGACGAGGAGACTGACGAGAAGGTAAGGCGGCTTGCGCTTTTTCATAAGCTATAAAGCTCCAATGCGGTCCGATGCAATCACTATGCCAAATGGTAGCAGGATCGAGAACTGATGCGGATCGGCATCGACGCGCGCCTGGTGGGTGGCAGTTCGACCGGCGACAGTACTTACTGGACCGGCCTGCTGCATGGCCTCTCCAAGTTGAGCCCCGATGCAGAATTCCTGCTCTATACCAACGCCGCGCAACCGGCAGAGATTCCATCCCACCCCTCTTTTCGCTGGAATGTGCTGCCGGGACGTTCTGGCAGGTGGTGGAGCTTCGTTCAATTCCCGCTTCGCGCACGAGCCGACGGCTGCGACGTGATCCATACGCAATACGCGCTCTCCCCCCTGGTGGGCCGGCGAGGAGTCACCACGATTCACGACGTCTCCTTTCGGATCGGGCCCCACTGGTTCAGGACCAAGGACCGATTCCTTCTGAACGCCCTCGTGCCGCGAGCGGCGCGGCGGGCCCGGAAAGTTATCACGGTCAGCGAAACCTCGAAGAAAGACCTCGTGTCGCATCTCGGCCTCGAGCCAGCCAAGATCGCCGTCACTCCTCTGGCGCCGTCGCACAAGCTCAAGAACGTGCCAAGCACCCAGGCCGAGCCGATGCTCGCCGAGCTGGGCGTGCGCCGCCCCTACCTGCTCAGCGTGGGCACCCGCTGGCCCCGCAAGAACATGCGCCTGGCTGTTGAGGCCGTCGACCTTTTGCCGGCGGACCTCCCGCATCGACTGGTGCTCACCGGCAAGAGCGGCTGGGGCGAATCGGGCAATTCCTCCCGGCTTCAAACAATCGGCTACGTGGAAGAGCGGCTTCTGGCTGCCCTTTACTCCTCGGCCGATCTCTACCTCGCGCCTTCCCACTACGAAGGATTCGGCCTGACGATCCTGGAAGCCTTCACGTGCGGGTGCCCGGTCTTGTGCAGCGTGGGTGGTGCGCAGGCGGAGGTCGCCGGTGATGCCGCCCACGTCCTCGCCGAAGAGGAACCCGAGGCGTGGGCTGGAGCCATGAAGGACCTTCTGACCGATTCGAGTAAGCTCCAGTCCATGCGCGAGAAAGGCCTGCTGCGGGTCGGCCAGTTCAGCTGGACCGAGACGGCCACACGCACGCTACAGGTTTATCGCGAGGTGGCCTCTTGATCGAACCGGATTTCCTCGCCGTACTCGCCTGTCCAAACTGCGACGATCGGCCGCCGCTCGAGCAACAGGGCGCGTTCCTGGTCTGCACGAAGTGCCGATCTCGCTACCCGGTGCGGGATGGCATTCCTCATCTCTTGCCGGAGGATGCCCTTCCGCCAGATCACCAGGAGCAAGCTTGAGCAACGGTACGCCCATCAAGGTCCTCGTCCTGCATGGACCGAACCTCAACCTCACCGGCTTCCGGGAGCCCGACATCTACGGAAAGAAGCCGCTGGAGGCCATCGACGCGGACATCAATATGGCCGCGAACTCGCTCAACATCGAGGTACGCATTCTCCAGTCCAACTCCGAGGGGGTGCTGATCGATACCCTGCAAGAGCATCGAAGGTGGGCGGACGGCATCGTCATCAATCCGGGAGGATTAACCCACTACTCGATCGCCCTTCGGGACGCTCTGACATCCTTGCGGCTTCCCGTCGTCGAGGTTCACCTGAGCAACGTGCACGCGCGCGAAGAGTTCCGACGACACTCCGTCATCGCGCCCGTGGTGCTGGGCACCATCAGTGGCTTCGGCGGATATGGGTACGTGATGGCGCTCAACGCCCTGGTGAACCTGGAGCGTGAGGTCGTTTGAGCAACCTCCGGCGACTGCGTGAAGCCATGACCGCTGCCGGAATCCCGGCGCTGATCGTCAGCGAAATCGGCAACGTGCAGTGGCTCACCGGGTTCACCGGTTCGGCCGGCATCGTGCTGCTGACCGAGCGCGAGGCCATGTTCGTCACCGACAGCCGCTACACCCTGCAGGCCGGCGAGGAAGTGCGAGAGATGCCGGTGGCCTCCTTCGCCTCACCAGTCCTCCTGGCTGACTTTCTGAGGGATCAGATCCAGATGCTGGGCGTCCGCTCCATCGGCTTCGAGTCCTCACATGTCACCTACGCCACCTTCGAGGACTGGGCGAAGAGGCTGGCGCCGATAGAGCTCATGGGAGTGCCCGATCTGATCGGACCGCTGAGGATGATCAAGAGCCCGCAAGAGATCGAGGCGATCCGACACGCCTGCGGCCTGGCCGATGCCTGCTTCACCCACATTCAGCGCCTCGTACAGCCAGGAATCTCCGAGTTCGACATTGGCCTGGAGATCGAGTTCTACTTTCGGCGCAATGGAGCCGAGATCGCATTTGCGCCGGTCGTCGTCAGCGGCCATCGCAGTGCCCGTCCCCATGGAAGAGCCAGCGAGAAGAAGCTCGATACCGGCGACTTTCTCACCCTCGACTTCGGCGCCCGCATCGATGGCTACAACAGCGATATCACCCGCACGCTGGTCGTTGCCGAGGCCAGTGAGCGGCACCGCGAAATCTACGACACCGTGCTACGAGCCCAATTGGCATCGCTGGAGGCCATGAAGCCCGGCGTGCCGGCCCGCGAGGTGGACGCGGTCGCCCGGCAGGAAATGGGCGACCTCGCCCAATACTTCGGTCATGGACTCGGCCACGGCCTTGGACGGCTC
This sequence comes from Fimbriimonadaceae bacterium, assembly GCA_035540435.1. Classification (GTDB taxonomy): domain Bacteria; phylum Armatimonadota; class Fimbriimonadia; order Fimbriimonadales; family Fimbriimonadaceae; genus DATLGQ01. The sequence continues at coordinate 2,016 of DATLGQ010000192.1, read as the reverse complement.
GTGCACGATGGCGGCCGACTCAATGCGACCTCCAGCGACATCCTCGCCGAAGGTCAAGTCTGGACCGTCGAGCCTGGCATCTACATCGAGGACTTCGGCGGAGTGCGGATCGAAGACGACGTCGTGGTGACCGAGTCGGGCATCGAGATCCTCACCCATTCGCCCAAGGAAATGATGGTCCTCCCCTGAACGACCTCGTTCCCCGAACAGCCGCCATGCCGCTCCTCCAGCTCCGCGACCTCAGCCTTGAAGCGGCAGGCCCGGGATTGACCTTCAACCTCGAGCGAGGCAAGTCGTTGGCCATCATGGGCCCCTCCGGCTCGGGCAAGACTGCTCTGCTTCGGTGCCTCCTGGGCATCGACCGGCCCGCGCGGGGCAGCGCGCGGCTATCGGCAGACGCCGCGGTTGCAGATCCCGTAGCCCTGCCTCGCCGCATCACCCCGCAGACGATTGCCCGCAAAGCCGGCGCCAGCCCCTCGGTGATCGCCGAAGCTCTCTCGGCCACCCGTCTGTGGGATCAGCGGTTCCGCCCGCTCCGAGAGCTGTCCAGCGGCCAGACCGCGGCGTGCGCGGTGCTAGAAGTGCTCTCCTCGCCGCAGCCAGTGTTGGCCGTCGACGGTCAGCTCGATCTGCTGGACCCTTGGGCGCTGTCGAGCACCCTCGACCTGTTCCGCGAGAGGCTGCGATCCGGCCGGGCCCTGCTGTTCGCCACGAATCGCCCGGACGTCGCCCGTGAGGCAGACCTGGTAGCAGTAGTGGCGAACCGCCAAATCCGGTTCTCGGGCACAGTCGAGGTGCTTAGGCAGGCAGGCCCCGCCACGCTCGTTCGAGTGTCGACCTCGGATGAACCCGGCGTTCGGGCTCTGGTCGAGCCGTTCGAAGTCTCCATCCAGCGCGAGGGAGAGTTCCTCGAACTGCGCGCTCGTGATGGACAGGCCGTAGCCGCCAAGCTGCTGGTGCAGGGCTACGGGGACGTCAGCCTGGTGCAGCTTCGCGAGCCGAGCGTGGAGGAGGCCCTGCTCGCCCTCCTGGCCTAGCCGCTGCGGACCACCCGCTTATCCCCCAGCCGCATGGTGAAGCCAACCCCGTCCAGATATTCGAGGAGGGGGATGGCATACTTGCGGGTCGTCCCGACGGCGTCCCGAAACTCGGACGCCGCGAACGGCTTGCCGGCGGAAACCCTCCGAATCTGCTCCTTGAGGTCCTCGAGTTGAGACTTCGTGTAGTAGATCCCTTCGTCGATCCGCACCAGTTCCCCGGATTCGACTCCCAGACGTAGGATCTCCGCCGTCGCCTGATGCGGAACCCCCAGTTCCTGCGCCAGATCGTGCGCCGACGGCACGTTCACTCCGGCCCGCTGGAGCGAACTGATCACTCGATCCAAGAACGAGCGTTGCCGGGGCGTCAACTGCAGGCTGAAGCCGGGAAGCCGGACTGCGGTGCCGCTCGCCGCCAACACTCCTGATGTGACCAGGTGGGCGACGATTCGGTCCAACGGCTTACCCGACCACTTCAGCCCCGCCGCCTGCAGCGCGCGCTCCCGTGGCTGGGTCGACTGGGTGGGATGCTCCTCGTGCAAACGAGACAGTGCCGCAACCAGCCGGTCTGCGCCGACCGCGAAGTCCTCTGGTGTGAACCAAAGACCAGCGAACCCCAAGGCCTCCCCTCGTCCGAGCATTCCCTCGAAGACCGGCCCCAAAGCTTGAGCCGACTTGCCCAATGCCCGGCAGACCTCCTCCGTCGGAACCCCGTTGAGCTTCCCCTGGAGCACCTTTTGGATCGCGCCGGCGTCATCTTGCTCCTCCTCGACCAGAGAGATTTCTTCGCCCTTCCGCCTCGGAGAGGCCTGCGGAACCACAATCCTTCCCCCACCAAGCAGGTCCGGCGGGCTATAGCGCCTCAGGATCACCGGCTGGCGCAACGCGCATGCCAAAGGCGCTTCCAGCCGAACCTGCGCCACGTCCGGCTCCCGATCGCTCAAGAAGAGCCTGCCGATGCCTTCCTCCGACCCCACCG
>DATLGQ010000191.1:0-3454 GCA_035540435.1 Fimbriimonadaceae bacterium | reverse complement strand
CAGCACCGCCTCGTGGATCGAGGTCACCTTGCGCGGCAGACCATAAAACGCAGAGTTGGCGAGCGAGAGCACCTTGGAGCTAAATCCGGGATCCACCACGATCGCGCGTTCGATGGCCAGCGCAGGTGTATCGGTCGAGCTCGAAATCTCGAGAACCTTGTACACCACGTGCGGAAGCACCGGCACCTGCGCCACCTGCGTCATGACGCGAAAGAGCTTGGCTTTGTCTTGAAGAACTGGTTGGGCAGCCATGGGTTGTCGTCCGTTTGTTGCTAGGCGTAAATCACTCGAAGCACCTCGTCGACCGAGGTCACTCCCATCAGAATCTTCTGAACAGCGTCCATCTGCAGCGAGCGCATGCCGCCCTGGATGGCCAGATTGCGAATGATGTGGCTCGGACCCTTCTTCAGGATCTCGTCCCGGATGGCGTCGCTCATGACCAGGAGCTCGTGCACGCCGGTCCGTCCGCGATAGCCCGTCCCCTTGCAGTGGTCGCAGCCATGCCCCTTGAAGAGGGTGAGCTCTCCGTGGGTCTCGGCTCCGATCTCGTCGGGAATCGGGAACCCGTATCGCAGCAAGCTCTCCCGGCTGGCCGGGTAGGACTCTTTGCAGTGGGAACAGATTTGGCGCACCAGCCGTTGGGCCAGCACGCCGACAATCGACGACGAGATTAGGAAGGGCTCGACTTCCATGTCGATCAACCTGGTGGGGGCTGATGGAGCATCGTTGGTGTGCAGCGTGCTGAGCACGAGGTGACCCGTGAGCGCAGCCTCCATCGCGATCGTGGCGGTTTCGGTGTCCCGCATCTCGCCGACCATGATCACGTCCGGGTCCTGCCGGAGCATCGCCCTCAAACCCGCCGCGAACGTCATTCCCGCCCGCACGTTCACGCCGCATTGGTTGATGCCGGCCAGCTCGTACTCCACCGGGTCCTCGATCGTGATGATGTTGTTGTCGCCGGTGTTGATCTTGTTCAGGATCGAGTAGAGGGTCGTGGACTTGCCAGACCCAGTAGGCCCGGTAACCAGGATGATGCCGTAGCTTCGGCTGCACATATCCTCGATCTGCTTGAGGTTGTGCGGTAGGAAGCCGAGTTTGGACAGTCCGACGTTGATGCCTCCCTTGTCCAGGATGCGCATCACGATCTTCTCGCCGTACACCAGTGGGAGGGTCGAGACGCGGAAGTCGTACTCCTTGCCGCCGATCACCGCCGAAATCCGGTTGTCCTGGGGAACCCGCTTCTCGGCGATGTCCATGTCGGACATGATCTTGAAGCGGCTGGTCAGGGGAGCGATGACCTTTCGCGGCAGCTTCATACCATCCATCATCACGCCGTCCACTCGGTAGCGCACCCGAACGCCCTCCCTCATCGGCTCGATGTGGATGTCGCTGGCCTTGTCATTCACGCCTTGGCTGATGATCAGGTTCGCCAGGCGGATGATGGGGGCGTCCTCGCCCATCTCCCGGAGCTCGGCCTCGCTCAGCTCCTCTTCGTCGTTGGCGGCCAGCTCGATCTGCCCGTCGAAGTCCTTCATCACGCCGGCCAGGGCGTCGTTGACGTTCAGATCGATCTTGTAGTAGTTGGCGAGGGCCGCGTTGATGTCTTCCTCGACCGCGATCATGGCCTCGATCTCCAGACCAGTCGTCAGGCGAAGCTCGTCGATGACGAAGATGTCGAGCGGGTTGGCCATTGCCACGACCAGCTTGGAGCCGTCGCGGTGGAGTGGAAGCGTCTTGAAGCGTTTGGCGAGCTGAGGGGAGATCAACTGCAGGACGTCTTGCTGCGGCAGCGTCTCGTTGACGTCTACGAAGTGGATGCCCCAGACCTTGCCCAGACAGCGAACTCGGTCGCGCTCCTGGATAAAGCCCATGTTAACGAGCACGCGGGCGATCGGATCGCTTCCCCCAAGCTCTCGCTGTTTGTCCTGTGCCAGTTTGAGCTGCTCTTCGCTGATCAGCCCCTCGGACACCAGTACTTCGCCGGTCAACATGAAAACGCCTAGCCCCGTGCAGCCCGCCCTGCAGTACCTCGCATCTTCCACGTGAGGGAGTCTGGAAACCCGGTAGATGTTTTGGAGTTCGATACGGTGCCCCGGTCCCCTCGGATCGCGGCGCTGCGCCCATAATCCGGCTCGGACCAAAAGCTCGTGAAGACCCAGCTAGACGAGAAAGACCTCCAGATCCTGCGGCTGCTCCAAGCGAACGGTCGTATGACCAATGCAGACTTGGCCAGAGCCATCGGGCTCTCGGCGCCCAGCACGCTTCAGCGCGTGCGGCAACTGGAGCTTGCGGGGGTGCTGAAGGATTACGTCGCCGTGCTCGATCACGAGCGACTCGGCCTGAAAGTCACCGTCTTTGCAAACATCCAGCTCTCCTTGCACCAAGAACAGCCGATCGAACAGTTTCGAAGGGCGATCGAGGACATTCCCGAAGTGATCGAGTGCTACAACGTCAGCGGCGAGCACGACTACCTGCTGAAAGTCCTGGTGCGGGACATCCGCAGCTACGAGAAGCTGGTGCGCGAGCGCCTCAGTCGCATCAAAGGGGTGGGACGCATCACGAGCTCGATCGCCTTGGCGACGTACAAGCAGTCTCACCGAATTCCCCTATGAACACTTCCAACGTCCAACCCGACATCCTCTCCGCCGTCGGCAACACGCCGCTGGTGCGCCTCAATCGCATCGGGGCCGAATACGGCTGCGAGATCCTGGGCAAATGCGAGTTCATGAACCCAGGCGGCTCGGTCAAGGACCGAATCGGGGTGGCGATGGTCGAGGCCGCCGAGAAGTCTGGAAGGATCAAGCCGGGCGACACCCTGATCGAGGCCACCAGCGGCAACACCGGCATCGGCCTGGCCCTTGCCGCCGCCGTAAAGGGCTACAAGCTCATCATCACGATGCCCCTCAAGATGAGCACCGAGAAGCAGGTGGTGCTCGAGGCGCTGGGCGCGCGCATCGTCCGCACTCGCACCGAAGCCCGCCGCGAAGACCCCGACTCCCTGTTCGAGATGGCCAAGCAGATCCAGCGCGAAACCCCGAACTCCCACATCCTCGACCAGTACACCAACGAGCACAACAACCTCGCCCACTACCACGGCACCGCCGGCGAGATCATCGCCCAGACCGGCGGCCGGCTCGACTACTTCGTCACCGGTGTCGGAACGGGCGGGACCATTACCGGCGCCGGCAAGCGCCTGAAAGAGGAGATCCCCGGCATCCGGATCGTCGGCGCGGACCCGGTCGGCTCGATCCTCGGCGGCGGCGACGAAGTGTGCCCGTACAAGGTCGAGGGCATCGGCTACGACTTCTTCCCCGACGTTTTGGACAACAGCGTGGTGGATGAGTATGTGAAGACGCGCGACGCCGAGTCGTTCGCCCTGGCCCGCCGCCTGATCCGCGAAGAAGGCCTCCTCGTGGGCGGCTCCTCCGGCTCCGCTCTCTTTGCCGCGCTGGAG
>DATLGQ010000190.1:0-2734 GCA_035540435.1 Fimbriimonadaceae bacterium | reverse complement strand
CTCGACAAGGCCGCATTGCGACGCCTCGAAGAGGCGGGACGAGAAATCGTCGATGTCGTCCACGAGCCCAGCGGCGACGCCAACGACAAGATCGACACGGCCGAGCGCCTCATCTTCGAGGTCGGGCGCAAGCGGCTCGGCAAGGACTTCCAGCACGTGAAGACTTTGGCGAAGCAGTTCTTCGTCGACGTCGACAACATCATCGAGACGGGCCAGCCCCTCCTGGGCACGCCCACCAAGTTCTACGATCTGGATGCAAAACTTACTGGCCTGTATGGTGGCGACCTCCTCATCGTCGCCGCCCGGCCCTCTATGGGCAAAACGTCGTTCGTGCTCAACATCGCCTTGGAAGTCGCCAAGCAGAACGTCGGCAACGTCGCCATCTTCTCTCTCGAAATGGGTGGCGAGCAACTGGTTCGTCGTATGGCCTCGATGGAAAGCGGCGTGAGCAGCTACGTGCTGCGCCGCACGAATCTGTCGCACGACGACTACCAGAAGTTAGCCGACGCGTGCGACACCTTTTACAACCTGCCCATCTACATCGACGACTCCTCGGACGTCTCGGCGATGGAGATGCGCGGCAAGTGTCGTAGGCTCCAGCAGGACGGCGGGCTCGCGCTCGTCGTCGTCGACTACCTTCAGCTCATGCGCGGCAGCAAGAAGACCGAGAACCGGGTTCAGGAAATCTCCGAGATCGCCCGCTCGCTCAAGGCCCTGGCCAAGGAGCTGAACGTGCCGGTCATCGCACTCTCCCAGCTCAACCGCGGCGTCGAGAACCGCGACAACAAAAGGCCGCAGCTGGCGGACATCCGAGAGTCGGGCTCGATCGAGGCCGAAGCCGACGTCGTGATGATGATCTACCGCGAGCAGTACTACAAGGATCGCGAGAATCCGGCCGAAGCCGATCACAACCCTGATCGAACCGAGAAGGCGGAGATCATCCTGGCCAAGCACCGCAACGGCGAAACCGGCGTGGTCATCCTTGGATTCCAGCCCTCCTTCGCCCGCTTCAGAAACCTCAAATTCTAAACCATGAGGATCCTCATCGTCGGCGGCGGAGGGCGGGAGCACGCGCTAGCCTGGAAGCTTGCCCAGGAAGTTGAGGTCTTCGCAGCCCCGGGCAATCCCGGAATGGCCGAAGAGTGCGACACCTTCCCCACATCGGCCTCGGATCACCAGGGCAGGGCTGAGCTGGCCAGGCGCTTGCAGGCCGATCTGGTCCTCGTGGGACCGGAGGACCCCCTTATCGCCGGGATTGGCGATCGTCTGCGGGAGGCCGGTATCCACGTCTTCGGGCCCGGAGCAGACGGCGCGCAGCTTGAAGGTTCAAAAGCCTTCAGCAAAGAGCTCATGCGCGAAGCGGGCGTGCCCACCGCGCGCTTCCAGGCGTTTCGGGAGAGCGGGCCGGCCAAGACCTTCGCGCGCAAGCTCTCTGAAGACGGTGCGGGTGTCGTCGTCAAGGCAAGCGGTGCGGCGCTGGGCAAGGGCGCGATCGTTTGCGCCGCCGTCGAGGAGGCGGAGGATGCGATCGACATGATGCTGACGCGCCGCGAGCTGGGGCCCGCAGGCGACACCATCGTCCTGGAGGAGCGCCTGGATGGCCCCGAGTTCAGCCTGCTCACGCTCGCGAACGAGAGCGGCTTCGTCAGCCTCCCCGTCGCCCAGGACTACAAGCGGATCGGAGTCGGCGACACCGGCCCCAACACGGGGGGCATGGGGAGCTACTCCCCGGTGCCCTGGGTGACGCCCGATTTGGTGTCGCGCGCGGAGGAGAGGGTGGTCGCACCCATGCTTCGCCTGCTTGGCATGAAGGGGATCGCCTTCCGCGGCGTATTGTTTTCGGGGCTGATGCTCCATGGCGGCGTGCCCCACTGCCTCGAATACAACGTCCGATTCGGCGATCCGGAAACCCAGAGCATCATGATGAGGCTCGGCGCCGGCTTCGCCGAGTCGCTCTATCGAGCCGCTCGAGGAGAGCCCATCGAGCCGCCCGCGGTCCTTCACGACGCGGCCGTCACCGTGGTCGCCGCCAGCGCCGGCTACCCGGGCCCCTACGAGAGGGGCAAGCCAATCGCGGTAGGAGCGCTTCCGCAGAACGCCAAGGTCTTTCACGCCGGCACCACCCGCGCCGGCATGGAGCTCCTCACCAACGGCGGCCGCGTGCTTGCCGTCACCGCCCGCGGCCCGACGGTCGAAGCCGCCCGTGCGACAGCCTATGAGGGACTCGCCGCGATCAGCTTCGAAGGCATGCAATTCAGAACCGACATCGGCCTCTGACCGCCTCGGGCGCCGTCGCTCCGGCTTCCTCTCCAGGCTTGGCGGCCGGCAGCACCCTGATTTCACCCGATTCATCCTTTTCATCCTTTTCACGGTGGCTTTTCCGGATCTTTGGGTACCTCTGTCCTGACTCCGATGATCCTGTCTAGGCCTTGGGGCTCATTCGGTTGTTCACTTCGAGGGGCCGATTTGGGCGGCGTTGCGTGACGTGTTCGCTAGGTTCAAGCGCGGCTTCTTTGAACGAGGATCACTTGTTCATTCATCTCTGCCACGAAGAGATGCTCACGTGGTCGTTCACTTGCGAATTCATCCACGATTTCACGCGGTGCAATAGAGTGGCTCGGCTCGCTCGCCTTGCGCACGGAATCGCGACTCCCGCTTATAAGGGCAAGAAAGCGGTTTTCGTCAACCAGCGACTTGCGAGGGCGAGGATGGTGAGGGGAAGCCGAGTGTAGCG
>DATLGQ010000189.1:0-3521 GCA_035540435.1 Fimbriimonadaceae bacterium | reverse complement strand
GTCCTCGTCCCCGCGGCCATCGGGCTGCGGGGCAACGTCTTCGCCGCCCTGGGGAACCGGCTGAGCACCGCCATCCACCTGGGCAACTTCCGCATGTCGCTGCGCCGCCAGAGCCTCATGGGCCAGAACGTGGCCGCGTCGCTCGTCCTCACGTTCATGCTCTCGCTGCTGCTCGCCGTGGTGGCCAAGACGGTGGCGGTGGCCCTGGGGGTGATGAACACCATCTCAGTGCTCGACCTGGCCCTGATCTCCATCGTGGGCGGCGCCCTGGCGTCGGTGGTCGTCCTGGGGGCGACGATCCTCCTCGCCGCCGGCTCGACCCGCTACGGCTGGGACCTCGACAACCTGACTGCCCCGCTCGTCTCCACCCTGGGCGACGTCCTGACCCTGCCGGCGCTGTGGCTGGCCAGCCTGCTGCTCGACGTCGACCTGCTGGTGGCGCCGATCGGTGTGGTCGTGACCGTTGCCGTCCTGGTGGTGTTCGCCGCCGCTTGGCGGTCGAAGGACGAGATCCTGCACCGGGTCCTGCGGGAATCGATGCCGATCCTCTTCGCCGCCGCCTGCCTGAGCACCATGGCCGGCATCGCCATCGAGAAGCGGCTCGACACCTTCTCCACCTTCCCGGCCCTGCTCATCCTGTTTCCGGCCTTCATCAGCAGCGCCGGCGCCCTCGGAGGCATCCTCTCCAGCCGCCTGTCGACCAAGCTCCACCTCGGCCTGATGACGCCGGCGCCGTTCCCCAACCGCGACGCCCGGGCCGACGGCCTGCTCATTCTGCTCCTGGGCATCCCCGTCTACCTGTTCAACGCGGTCGGGGCCCACTTCGCCGGCCGCGCCCTCGGCCACGCCAGCCCCGGCCTGCTCGACATGGCCCTCGTGTCGCTCGTGGGCGGCGCCTTCGCCGTCCTGTTCGTGGTGGCCGTCGCCTACTACGGAACCATCGCCGCCGTCCGCTTCGGCGCCGACCCCGACACCTACGGCGTCCCCCTCGTGACCTCTTCGGTGGACTTCATCGGCGCCCTGGCCCTGATCGTGGTCATCGTCACCGTAGGCATCGCCTAGTTGCGGCGAGCGACCCCAGCGGCGGGTGGCGTGAGACTGGAGCCCAAACTGGTTGGCGATCGTTGGGCGCTGTCTACTGGGATGGGCGGCTTGGGGGAGGGTTGTACTTATCGGTATGACTCATCGGGTCGGACCCAAGGGACAGGTCGTCATTCCGAAGGAACTGCGCGACGAGCTCGGGATCCAACCCGGTGACGAAGTGAGCTTCTGGCGCCATGGCGACCACGTCGCTGTCCGCCCGGCGAGCCAGCGCCAGCCACTTCGCGGCCGGTTCCGAGGCTCGTCATTGGTCGACGATCTGGCCGGGGAGCGCGAAGCCGACCGCATCCGCGAGTCGGCCCGGTGACTGTCGTCCTCGACTCCTGGGCAGTCCTCCGCTACCTCGAGGACACCGCGCCCGCAGCGGAGCTGGTCGCCGACCTCCTCGGGGTCGAACGACCATTGATGTCGTGGATCAACCTTGGCGAAGTCCACCACGTCCTCCGACGCTCGCAGGGAGAGGAGGCCGCCATCGAGGCAATACGTGACCTACGTGAGGTCATCGAAGTCCGCCTCCCGGACGAGCGCCTCGTGCTCGACGCCGCACGGCTCAAGGCCGACCATCCCATGGCCTACGCCGATGCCTTCGGGGCCGCTCTCTCCATCGCACAGGATGCGACGCTGTGGACCGGCGATCCCGAGCTCCTTATTGAAGATTCTCCCTGGCACTGGCGCGATCTCCGCAGCCCCGCCTGACCAGGGCGGCACGCACCCGGCGACGGAGTGGGGTTCCGCTTCGCCGACGGTGTTATGTGGCGCGAGGTAGGTGCCGTAGTCGGGCGCCTTGCGTACGCACCAGCGGAGCGGTTGCCGGGATCATCTCCCCAATGCGCGCCATTCCAGCGTAGGTGCCCTCGCTTAGGGCGCTGCCTGCGGACCCGGGCTGAACCTGGCAAGGTGGGAACGTGACGCAGTACATCGAGCCCTTCCAGTCTTTGCGTCGCGTCGCCGGACAACTGATAACCGTCGCTGACTTGGACCGACTTCAACTTTGGGGGCCCACCCCGGCCGACCAAGCAGGCTCGGCGCTAGCCGTAATGGCGTCAGAACAGTACGACGTAGCACCAATAAGCGAAACTCCTCTTCATCGGTATGTCACCAGAGAGCAGTTGGCATCTCTCCCAGATAAGGAGCGAGTGGAGGCGGTGGCCATCGAGATATCGTCCGCTGACCTCGTCACTGCGGAGCTTCCCCTTGCCGAGGCGCTTGCTCTACTAGCTGCGCGGCCGTGGTTCTTCGTCTTGGATGGCCACGAAATCAATGCGATCCTAACCGTTGCCGATCTCCAACTACCTCCTGTGAGCCTAGTGGTGTTTGGGTTCATTCTTGCGATCGAGGCTGGGATAGACGCTTATATTGATCGCCTTGTTCCGGAAACCTGGCAGGAACTCATACCCGATGCTCGAATGACCAAGATCAACGCAGTCTTCGAGGGGCGCCAACGCCGCAACGCCGGTATCAGCTTGAAGTCTTGCTTGGACCTCGAAACGAGGCTCGTCATTCTGTGTAAGAGCAAGGCTGTGAGAGATGCGGTCGGACTATCGCGGAACGAAGTAAAACGTGAGGGGGAACACCTCAAACGGCTACGGGATACGCTTGCCCACGGCGGGAGTCTTATCGATGTTAGCGGGGACGCGGCGAGTGGACTCCAAGTGGCCCAGAAGGCGAGGAACCTCGCAGATCATATTTGGGACAACCTCCGGAACGTGGAGTGAGATGGCTGCGAGTGCTCGACGCCAGATTCGGTTCGCGCCCCATCGGCCCCGGCGGGACTAGCTAGCTAGAGGTTACCGAGCGCTCGGCTCGTGCCGAAGTCGGGCGGTTGTTGTCCCATCTACCTGGCGAAGGTGACATCCCGGTCCTCATCGCACGTGCAGGGGAGGACACGCGGATCACACCGACCCGGTCGATCAGTAGCGCTCACGGAGTTAGCACTCCGTTTCTTGGGGCGTTAGGTTAGGCTCGATTTTTTCGGGCATTGAACTGCTCAATACGCCAGTCGGCAGTATTTGGTGGGCTGGCGGCAGCTGACCCGGCGCCTGAACTCAGCTCAGGATCGGCGTCATGAGAACCGCGCGCCGAGTGCGCGCATCATCTCAAAGGTGTTCTCGTATTTGACGCCAAGGTGGCGGCACGCGTCCGGGATCTTGACCTTCTTGCGGCTCGCTCCGGCCGGCGTCTCCTGCGTCACGAGGATTGAGCCTGTCTCCATCGCGGCGCCTACGAGGAAGGGGTCGGCGCTGTCCATGAAGTCGGCGAGGACGTGGGGCTTGTAGTTTTCGGATTGCACCCAGGTGCCGAGCCGTCCGACGGCATTGGCGACGGCCTGCGAACTTGACGGGACGTGGAATATCAGTTCTCGCCGGTCCCTAACCCAGGCGGCGAGATCGTCGCCACCGTCCTTCAGCTCGTCGTAGATC
>DATLGQ010000188.1:0-2538 GCA_035540435.1 Fimbriimonadaceae bacterium | reverse complement strand
ATCCGCAATCGGCGTGGGAGCGAGAACGGCTACTGCGACTTCTCAAGCAAACAGATCGCAGTGCGGCCGGAGCGACGTCCGGCCGCACTGCGATCTGTTTGCTTGAGAAGTCGCAGTAGCCGTTCTCGCTCCCACGCCGATTGCGGATCACCTCGAAACCGGCTGCGGCAGCTTTAGCGACGAGGGCGTCCCAGATCCCCTCCGGGGCATCCGCGTCCAGGAGCTTCGGCCGCACCGCGTCGAGGTCCGGTAGGTCGTCCCCTTCGGTCTGGGAGATGTCTAATCCCGAGATTCTGGGGCCAAGGCACCTACATTGACGAGGACGAAAGGAGCGACAGTGGCTGCGCGGCGCGAACACCGGGCCGATCTCGAGGACTACCTCGCCTACCTGGAAAGCCGGGGCCGCTCGGCGTACACGGTGCGCTCTTACCGGCTGGGCCTCGAACACTTCCACCGGTGGCTCGAGGCGCAAGATCTCTCGCTCAATGACATAGGCAGAAAGAACATCGAGGCTTATCTGGACAATCTCCGTGTCACTCCCAAGGACGGGGCCGTTCGAATCTCACTACAACGCTCCGGGCAGGTGAATCCGGCGACACGAAAGGCCTACCCCACTCCGGAGCGTAAGGCGTCAACTATCAACCATCGACTTAGCGTGCTCACCGCCTTCTTCGACTTCCTCATCCGGCGCGATGAAGACGACGCTTGTTCCGAATGGAACGGCCGCGTGAATCCCCTTCGCCCGATCGCGGCCCCCCTTACCCACGGCATGACTGGACGCGACGTCCCGAAAAGGAACCGTCGCAGCGAACTGCGGATGCGGGTCCCGCGTGATCTTCCTCGAGACATCGACTGTGAGCTCGCTGAGAAGGTGATCAAGACGGCCACCTCGTGGCGAGACAAGGCCCTCATCACCCTGCTTTATCGCACCGGTCAGCGGATCGGGGATTGGTCTGACGGTGGCCACGGCATCCTCGGCATGCGCCTCGGCGACCTCGACAGGCAGAGCTGCACGGTCGTCGTACGCCTTAAGGGTCCGCGACACGAACATCGCGTCCCAGTAACCGACGACTTCTGGCCCTTCTTCGATCGGTATGTGAAAGAGGAACGGAGGGAGGCCGCCACCGACGCTGCGTGGATCGGCCTCCGAAGAGCAAAGGGTCGGCCACTCACCTACAAGGCGTTCGAAGCGTCGCTGCGCTATATCGGCAAGAAACTCGACGCCAATATCAGTGCCCATATGTTCCGCCACACTGTCGCTCGGGCGGTTGTCGAGGTCGCTGGGATAAAAGCTGCCCAGGAGCTGCTCGGTCACGCCCACATCACGACGACCGCCGACACTTACGCCCGCGTCGACCTGCCAGCTCTCCTAGAGGCGGTCAACAAGGCCCGCGCAGTTGGAAACAACAAGCACCTTTCGGGGCGATCGGCGACGACCAACCCGAGCTACGTCTTCGCCTACGACCCAGAAACCCTGATCGAGCTGGATCTCATCGCGGGTCCAGCAGACACGGATCCGCGATGACAACCGGCACTGGTTTAGGCGAGCTGAGACTTTCAGAGAGTCTTGAAGAGCACACCCTGCGGGATCACTTACCACTTTGGGTCGAGAGGTACGTCTTACCTGCAGGCGAACGCCGGCGCATGATCGAAGGGGTGGAAGAATTGCTCACCGTCCTCGCTGCTCTCGAAGGGTCCTCTCTCCAAGAGCGGTGGGAGGCCTTCGAAGCAAACGAATGGCCGGGCTGGGGAAGAGGCATCCAACGCCCGTCGATGTGGATCTACGGCGTTCGAACCTTGGTCTCGTCTCGGGTTGTTCGCCCAGGGTGGTCGTTTCTCCTCGGTGCACGTGTGACGGACTGGTTCGCTCGGATTCCCGCCGATGATCCGTTGAAACCAGAGCTAGCACGGCTCAAAGGGGCGATCGATAACATCACCTGGATGTCCCAGGGCCAAAGGGATAAGGCCTACCGCCTCGGCATCATGATCCTGCTCCGTCATGGATACGGGCGGGTCGATCAGATCAGCGACTCGGCTCTCCAAGAGGTGCCCGGCCCCTGCAGCAAGGGCATGGATGCCCTCGACGTAGCGCTGTGCAATCTCGGCGTCTTCAACAGGACACCGCAGAAAGGATCGACGAGGCGACTCCGCAAGCCGCGCCGATCGGTCGAGGAGCTCGTTGCTGCGGCGGACATGCCCGATTGCTTCAAGCCGGTGACGACTCTGTATCTGGAAACCTACTCACGTCGGATCAGCTCCGTCTACACCACGCTGCGTCACAAGCTGATTGCGCTCGCCCGCTTCTGGCGATTCATCGATTCGAACTTCCCGGAGGTTCGTAGCTGCGCAGAGCTGACGCCGGAACACGCTCGAGGATTCGTGCCCTTCCAGATCGAAGAGGCGCGCAAAGTACGGCGTGGGAACAAGGACGACGGTGACCGAGCCACTGCCTACTCCTGGCTGATTGAGGTACGGACATTCTTCGCCGACATCTGCACGTGGGCGACCGAAGAAAGCTCGCCGTTCGCCGCGTATGCT
>DATLGQ010000187.1:0-12145 GCA_035540435.1 Fimbriimonadaceae bacterium | reverse complement strand
GTGCAGGTAAGTATTCGGTTGATCTTGCCCGCCTCGTTTGGATGATCGCGCGTCCACACGACCGGCATCATGGGGTCGTTCAGGTCCTGCAAGTGACCTGCAGACGTCTTCTTCCGACCGTCGGCGGGCGGCGAATCCGGGGCCATCCCGGCAAGAACTTGACCAAGCACCAGCACCGTCGCGTCGGGCGGGGGCGCGGCTTCATAGACATCGGTGTCCCCGAAGATCTGGGAAACACCTCTCAGTACAGGATGACCCGGCGCGGCCAGAATGCCGCGAGTGGCCTGCCGACCGTGGTCTCCCCAGTGATTCACCCAGGTTTCGCCGAGCACCTGCTTCCCAAACCCGCCGGGCCACTCACCGCTCCGCCATCCGAACCTCCGGTACGCGTTCGTAGATTCAGCGGGGTACTCGAACGCATGGGTGCTGGTGCGGAGGGCGATGATCGGCTTGCCGGCGAGATAGTAGTCGACGAAGTGCCGCATCTGCTCCTCGGGCCAGGCCCGGAACCGCAGCATCATGATGCAGACGTCGGCAGTTCTCAGGGCCTCCAGTCCTGGCTGATGATCGCGAACGTTCGGGTCGATCTCGCCATTCCCATTGAGGGAAAACAGAACCGTGCAGCGGAAGCCGTGGCGTGCGGACAGGATCTTCGCCAGCTGAGGCAAAGCCTCCTCCGACCGGTACTCCTCGTCCCCGGCGAGCAAGACCACATGCTTGCCCCGACTCGCCGCCGCCGCCGGCTCCAGGGTCAACTGCGCCAGCGGAGTCAGCATCGCGAGCGCGGGAAGCAGCATTATGCTAAGGCTCGCAAACCACTCGGAAGCCGGCGAACGGCCCATCCGACAGCCACCAACGGCTCTTGGGGATCTGGGGGTCGGTCTCCTGCCACTTTGGGCTCCAACGTCGGCGCAGGTCCGGCTGCAGCGAAGCCAAGGGGTCCAAAAACGTCGGCCCGCAGAGGATCGGCTTGCCTTCAAGGTCGGTGGCCCACTCCCCGGCGTTGCCGAGCATGTCGTGCAAACCGAACTTGTTGGGCGCCTTCTTGCCGACCGGATGGGTCGTCTCGTCGCTGTTGCCCTTGTGCCAGGCGATGCGGTCGGCCTGGGTCTTGTCTAGCTTGAGCGGCCCCTTCTCGCCACCTCGCGCAGCCAACTCCCACTCCGCTTCGGTCGGCAGTCGGTACTTGCGCTTCGTCACGGAGGACAGCCACCGGCAAAACATCTCGGCGGAGGTAAAGCTGACGTTGATCACGGGGTAGCCGGAATGCCCCCACCCGAGATCGGGGAGGATATAGCTCTTGCTGGGGCGTGCGATCGCGTCAGGCGCGAACTTGGTCTGATCGTAGGGCGGCGAGGGTGGGCCGCTCGCTAGAAACAGATCGAACAGCTCCCAGGGGACCTCCGTCTTGCTCATGAAAAAGGGCTTGACCTGTACAGCTCGCTTGCCGATGGTGATCGGGCCGCCCGGGACGGGCACCATCTCGATCTTGACGATCGAATCGGGCAGACTCTGGACAAACGGCGCCGGCCGCTGAGCGCTCGTCAGGCAGATGCTCAACGCAGCCGCGGTAACGGCGGCCATGCGGTAACCGTTGGACTTCTTGGTCATGTTAAGTGCGATCATTCTCTCCCTGGCTATGACGAGCAGCCCTCCCCAGGGCCTCGCCCGATTCTCCTACACCCAGTATCACATGGGGATCGATGCGCGAATTGTGGTCTACGCGAAGTCGGAGAAGCAAGCTCAGGAGGCCTGCACGGCCGCCTTCGCCCGCATCGGCGAACTCGACGCGATCATGAGCGACTACCGCAAGGACAGCGAGCTCAATCGCCTTTCCGATGCAGCCGGCGGGCCACCGGTAACGGTCTCGGCGCCTTTGTTTGCGGTGTTGCGGCGGGCCCAGGAAGTCTCCCGCCGCTCCGGCGGCGCGTTCGACGTGACGATCGGTCCCCTGGTGGCGCTATGGAGAGTGGCCCGGCGCACCGCTAGGCTCCCAGATACAGCGGCCCTGGCCGAGGCCCAGGCTCTCGTTGGTTGGGAGAAGATGCGGCTCGACGAGCGTCAGCGGACGGTGCAGCTCCTTGTCCGCGGGATGCGACTCGACCTCGGCGGCATCGCCAAGGGTTACGCCGCCGACGAGGCCCAGAGGGTCCTCAAGGGGCATGGGATCAACTCCGCAATGGTGGAGATGGGGGGCGATCTAGTGGTCAGCGCCGCGCCGCCGGGCTCTCCCGGGTGGCTGGTCGAAGTGCCAAACGCAGGTGACGACTACGGCCCGGCCAAGCTGTACTTCGCCCACCGCGCGATCTCCACTTCCGGAGACACCGAGCAGTTCGTGGTCATCGACGGGGTGCAGTATTCGCACGTCGTCGACCCCCGGACGGGGATGGCGCTGCGAAATCGGGTGCAAGCGACCGTGGTGGCCCCAGATGGCCTCACCGCCGATCCCGTATCGACGACCATGACGGTGCTGGAGCCCCACCGGCGACGGGCGTTCCTGAATGGCTTTCGGGGCTCCCGGTGCTACATCCGAGAGCTGAGGGTCGGAGTGCCCTCAATACTCCCGTGACGCCAGAACGCCCGGTTTCGGCACCGGGTAGAGCCCTCTGGAATCCGGCTGCAGCGGCGCGGGGGAGGAGGCGGTGAGCTTGTCCAGGTCCGGCGCAAACTCGTGCTCGCAGTTGAGCATCGCGTCGTAGGTGATCAGCTGCCCGGTGTGAGCGGCCATGCGGCCCATGCTCGACACGAGACTTGCCTCCACCCCGACCTTGACTTCGTTGTGCGGCTCGTTCCGGCGGATCTTCTCCACCAGCACGTCCCACTCGTTCTGGTAGGGATTGCTCTGGTCGGTCGATTGCCAGAGCTGGTTCTCTCGAGATACGACCTGCCCGCTGTAGATCGAGGAGGGGGCGCCGCAGTCTCCGCCACGCGAGGCAATCGCTACCCCCTTCGTCCCGTGGACGTAGCTCGAATAGATCCCGTGGGTGCCGTGCATGCACCGTCCATCGAAGAACATCCTCGAACCATCGGGAAACACGTACTCCACCGCATAAGTGTCCAGGTTTTGATCCACGAACGGAATGCCTTCGGATGTCGCCCGGTAGTGGCGCCCGCCGAGCCCTTGTGCGCTCACCGGCAGAGCGTTCTTCATCCAGCACAGGTGGTCCAGGATGTGGATGTAAAAGTCGCTGTAGCAGCCACCGCTGGCCCAGAGGAAGCTGTGAAATCGCCGGATCTGGTACTCGAGGTCGGTCACGCCCTCCGGCTTCGGGGTGGAGTCGAAGTAACCGGCAGGGCCGTGCATCCGGTAGCCGCGCATGTACAGGATCTCTCCCACTTCCCCGTTTTGGATGCGCTCGTGCAGTTCCTGAAGTGGCCGCGCGTGGCGCGACATCAGTCCAACGCCGACCTTCAGATTCGCCGCCGAGGCGTCCTCGGCCAGCTTGAGCATGCGCTTACTGGTGGGACCGTCAACGGTCACCGGTTTCTCCATGAAGACGTTGAGCTTCTTCTCGATCGCGTACCCGAAGTGCACCCAGCGAAACGCGGGCGGCGTGGTGAGGATCACGATGTCCCCGGGTCGCAGGCAGTCCATCGCTTGCCGATAGGCTTCGTATCCGACGAAGCGCCTATCCGACGGCACGTCGACCTGCTTCGGCGCGCCCTTGCTGAGGTGATCGTAGCTGCTCTTGAGCCGGTCCTCGAAGGCGTCGGCCATCGCGACGAGCTTGATAGGACCAGACTTTGTCGCGAGGGCGTTCATCGCCGCACCGCTCCCACGGCCACCACATCCCACCAGGGCTACCCGCAGTTCGTCGCTTCCTTGTGGATGCACGTTGGGGAAGCGAAATCCGCTAAGAGCTGTAGCGGCCGCCGCAGTGCCCGTAGTCTTCAAGAATTGCCGTCGAGAGGTCTGAGAGTCGTCGCCGAAGTTCATGATGAGTAGCCTACAACGTCATTTTAGCGCGTCCCGCGCAGGCTCCCGCCGCTAAGGCGTCGTGAGTTCGCTTGACGTGCAAAAGATCGACTTGCCGGGCGCTGCGGGGGGGAGCACAATCCGGTTATGCGTTAGCGGCGCATACTCGGGAGAGTCCCCCAAGGCCTCCGCTCGTGCATCGCGGAGGCCTCTCCCGTTCTCCCAGCTGCGAATGCCGCCCAGTCCTGACTGGAACCAGCTGCTACTTCGCCACGGCGAACAGGATCTTGCGTAGGGCTACGTCCACCTCCGCTCCGACCTGCGCCATGGTCGCGCCCTTGTACATCATCGCCATCTGACGCGTGTTGAAGGTCATGACCTTGATCTTCCCGTCTTCTCGGTAGACGGCGATTGGGCAAGGCATCATGAGCGCGACCCGGATGTCGTTCTCCAAGGAGGCCGATGCCGACTTGGCGTTGCAGACCTCGACGACGGTCAGAGGCTCCCTAGGAAAGCCCTTGCTCTCCAGGATCGCCGAGATCTCGTGCACGCCCTGCACGGGGTACTTCTCGGCTTCGGCCGCCTGCTTGACCTTCTCGACGGTTTCTTCGAAGCCGTACTTCGACTCCACCACGATCTCCATCGCCGGCATTTTGGCCTGGGCGGGGGCCTGCGGGCTCTTCTGGGCGAGTGCGACGGCGACGACCGCCAACGTGGCAGCGGAGAAAAGAACGAGCCTGCGAACCGAAAGGGTGTTCATTTCAGCATTGTAGGCGAACAAATGCCTCCGGCGGTAATGTATCGTAAGTGGGACCCGCCATGGCGGGACCTATTTCAGGAGGAAACATGTTCCACTACAACATGGGGAGGGGTCGATGCGACGCTCCCCGCTGAATCGTTTTCTTCTGCTGGCGCCGTGCGCGCTAGCTCTACCCGCGCAGGCCGAACCCAACGCCGCGCCCCGCGTCTTGCGGACCCACTTCTCCTACAAAGCCACCGTTCCCTCTTTGCCGGATGGCGCGAAGACCTTGAACGTTTGGCTCCCCATCCCTTCGGACGGCCCCTACCAGAAGGTCTCGAACCTCAAGGTGGAGAGCGCGGGGCCCCATCGAATCACTACCGAGCCCAAGTTCGGTAATCGCATGGTGTACTTCAACGCGCAAGCGAAAGCACCTTTCGAGGCCACGGTCAGCTTCGATGTCGAGCGCAGCGAGATCGATCTTCGCAACGGCGGCGGGCTAAAGGCCTCCTCATCTGAACTGCAGGCTCACCTCCAACCCGATGCCAAGGTGCCGATCGGCGGCGTGATGGCCCAGATCGCGGCCAACGTGCTCAAAGAGGAGAAGAGCGGACTGGAGAAGGCGCGAACGATCTACGAGCACACCGTCGAGACCATGCAGTACGACTACAACAAGGAGTCGCCGAAGCTTGGCGAAGGCGACGTGCCGTTCGTCTGCGACTTCAAGAAGGGCAACTGCTCAGACTTGCACAGCTACGTCATTTCCCTCGCTCGCAGCGAGGGAGTGCCTGCGTATCTGGAGTATGGGTTCGCCTTGACCGGCATCCCGGTTCCCGAGCCGGTGCCCGCCAAGGGCACCATCGGCGGCTACCACTGCTGGACCTGGTTCTACGACGCCGAGAAGGGTTGGCTCCCGCTGGACGCCTCCGACGGCCGCCGCTGGCTCGATTCGAAGCGTCCGGATGTGAAGGAGAAGCTGGTAGGCAGCCTGGTACTCGAGCGCTCGGCTGTCGCCGTCTCGAGGGGCCGGGACCTCACCCTGGCTCCCGCTCAAAAGGCGGGACCTCTTAACTACTTCGTGTATCCCTACGCGGAAGCCGACGGCACGCCGGTTGAAGCCAAGTGGACCTTGAACTACGAGCTGCTTTCCGCTGCGTCCAGCGTTCAGGAACAGCTCGATGAACTGCGCCGCCTCGTGCAGGCGCAGGCCAAAGAGATCGAAGCCCTAAAAGCCGCTAACGGTGGCGGGGGCAAGGCGCCGGCTGCCCAGGGCGGCGTGGCGACCTCCACCAACGAGCGAGTCACTCTCTACGGCTTCCTTCGCACGGATCTCAACCACGACAGCATGCACATGAACCCGAACAACCAGTTCCCGTTCTTCGTGCAGTCGCCCAGCAGCACGAACGTGCAGGGCAACAACGACCAGTTCACCATGACGCCCCGCCTCACTCGGCTCGGACTCGACTTCGTCGCCCCCACTCCGGGCGCCGACTGGAACGTGACCGGCAAGGTGGAGTTCGACTTTCAGGGCGGGGGCAGCGAGTCTCGACCGACACCTCGGGGGCGCCATCTCTACATCCAGCTCAACCGGGGGCCGAACAGGCTCCTGATTGGCCAGACGTGGGACCTGATCTCGCCGCTGATCCCTTCGCCCAACGACGACTCGCTCATGTGGAACGCCGGCAACCTCGGCGATAGGCGGCCGCAGGTGCGCTACACGCACCAGGCGTCAGGAGGCTATCCCATGACCTTTGCGGTGGCACTTGGCCTGACCAGTGCCGTCGACCTCAAGGACCTCGACGCAAACGGGGTGCGGGACGGAGAGGACAGCGGGATGCCCCACCTGCAGGCTCGGATCGGGGTATCCGGCGCTCAAGGCGGGGCCGGCATCTGGGGACACATCGCCAAGGAGAGGACGACCATCCCGGTCGGCGGTGAAACGAACTTCCAGAGCAACAGCCTGGGAGCCGATTTCATGTGGCGGCTCTCGCCCGGGTTCGACATCCGCGGCGAGGTCTGGACGGGCCGCAACCTGAGTGATTTCAGGGGTGGGATCGGGCAAGGCGTCAACACCACCACCGGCAATGAGATCGACAGCAAGGGCGGGTGGGGAGAGCTTGGCTTCCAAGCGAGCCGCACGCACCGCATCGCGCTCGGCTATACGGTGGACGATCCGGACGACGACGACGTGCCGGCAAGCGGTCGCACCAAGAACGATGCCATCTTCCTCCACAACCGGTGGACGCTGGGCAGCATCGAGGTAGGGCTGAACTTCCTGCACTGGACAACCCGCTACAAGGGCTTGAGCACGGGGAAGGACAACCGGGTCAACCTCTACGTGTCGCACAAGTTCTAGAGCGGCCATTGGGAGCCTCTGCCGGCCAGGCACGGGCTCTCTCTTTGGCTTTCCCATCAAGCTGCTCGCGGGTACCCTTGGAAGCCGACATGCCCTGTCCTTCCAAGCGGCTCGACCTAATCCCCCCCTATCTTTTCGCCGAAATCGCCCGTGTCAAGGCCGAAGCGATCGCCCAGGGTGCCGACATCATCGATCTTGGCATCGGCGACCCCGATCTTCCGACGCCTCAGGCGGTCATCGAGGCTCTGGGCAGGGCCGTCCAGAACCCCGCGACCCACCGATACGACGAAACTCCCAGGGGTTGGACCAGCTTCCTGGAAGCCGCTGCGGATTGGTATCGTCGTGAGTTCGACGCCGACATCGACCCACGATCCGAAGCCGTTCAGCTCATTGGCAGCAAGGAGGGCCTGGCGCATCTCGCGTGGGCCTACTGCGACCCTGGCGATGTGGTCTTGACCCCGAACCCGGGGTACACGGTCTACAAGGTCAACGCGCTGATGGCCGGCGCGACGATACACGAGACACCACTGCGTGAGGCGAACGCCTTCCTGCCGGTGCTGGCGGACATCCCATCGGACGTAGCCCGGAAGGCGAAGCTCTTTTACGTCTGCTACCCTCACAACCCCACGGGTGCGGTGGCCACCGAGGGCTTTTACCGCGACCTCGTCGCCTTCTGCCGCCAACACGACATCCTGCTGGTCAACGACATGGCCTACGCGACGGTCGCCTATGACGGCTTCCGCAATCCGACCGTGCTGCAAATCGAGGGCGCGAAGGAGGTCGCGATCGAGTTCCACTCCTTGAGCAAAATGTTCAACATGACCGGTTGGCGGCTGGGCTTCGCCCTGGGCAACGCGGATGCGGTCGCGACCTTGGCTCGGCTGAAGTCGAACATCGATTCCAAGCAGTTCCCCGCCATCGCCGAAGCCGGCGCCCATGCCTTGCGCCATCTCGATAACGGCGAGACCCTGGCTATCTACGGTCGGCGTCGCGACTTCCTTTGCGACGGCCTCACGTCGATAGGATGGAAGGTCTCAAAGCCCAAGGCCACCTTCTACGTATGGGCTCGAGTGCCGCGCGAAGATATGAGCAGCGCCGAGTTCTGCAAGGCGCTCCTGGAGCGCGCCCACATCGTCGCGATACCCGGCACCGGCTACGGCGACCAAGGCGAGGGCTACGTTCGAATGTCGCTCACACTCCTGGGAGATCGCAACGGCGAGCGCTTCCAGGAAGCCGTCCGCCGCATCGACGCGAGTGGGCTTCTGCAGGGGCGCTAGTGCGTTACGACCTGCTCGTTCGCGGTGGTACGGTTTGCGCTTCCGACGGCGAGCGCGAGGCCGACGTCGGCATCCTTGACGGCAAGATCGAGGCGATCGGCGATCTATCGCAAGCTGAAGCGGCAGAGGTCCTGGACGCCGGCGGGCTCCACATCCTGCCGGGGATCATCGACACCCAAGTGCACTTCCGAGAGCCGGGAATGGAGCACAAGGAGGACCTGGAAAGTGGGACCCGCGCCGCGATCATGGGCGGGGTAACCACGATCTTCGAGATGCCCAATACAAGTCCCCCTACGACTTCGATGGAGGCCCTGGAGGACAAGCTGCGAAGAGCGCAAGGCCGGGCGTGGTGCGACCATGCCTTCTTTGTCGGGGCGGCTCTGGACAATCTCGATCAGCTGGCGGAGCTCGAGCGACTTCCAGGAACTCCCGGCATTAAGATATTCATGGGCAGCTCGACTGGCTCCTTGCTGGTGCCGGACGATGAATCCTTGCGTCAAGTGCTCCTGGCGGGCAGGCGTCGCTGTCCCATCCACGCGGAGGATCACCAGCGTCTCGAGGAACGCAAGGCCCTGCTCTCTCCCGATCCGCATGTGCGCGAGCATCCGTACGTGCGTGACGTCGAATGCGCCCGCCGCGCCACCGAGCGCATCCTTGACCTTTCGCGCGAAGCGGGGCGTGCCGTTCACATCCTGCACTTGTCCACCCTTGACGAAATCCCTCTGATCCGGCGGGCAAAGATGGAGGGACTGGGCACCAGCGTTGAGATCACGCCACAGCACCTCTACTTCAGCGAGCAGGACTACGAGCGTTTGGGCACACGGCTTCAGATGAACCCGCCGATCCGTTCGAAGGAGCACCGGGATGCGCTTCGGCATGCCTTGCGGGAGGGCTTCTTCGACATGGTGGGCAGCGACCACGCTCCTCACACGATCGAAGAGAAGGAACGCCCTTATCCCTTGAGCCCCAGCGGCATGCCGGGGGTCCAGACGCTTGTGCCCGTCATGCTCACCTTGGTAGACCAGGGCCTTCTGAGCCTCCGCGAGTTCGTTCGCCTGTCCTCAGAATCGCCGGCCTCGCTGTACGGGCTGCTTGGGAAAGGCAAGATCGAAGCCGGCTTCGACGCCGATCTGTGCATCGTCGACCTGTGGCGGACGGAGCCTGTTCGGCGAGAATGGCTTCAGTCCAAGTGCGGGTGGTCCCCGTACGAGAACGAGATGCTCCGCGGGTGGCCCGTGCACGTCGTGCTCCGCGGACAGATCGTGGTGCGCGAGGGCGAACTGCAGGGAGGGCCTGTCGGCCTGCCCGCGCGCTTCAAAGACTTGGGCTCTGAGCGAGCGCTTTGATGCGCTCCACCACCTCATCGATGCTGTGGCCGTCGGTTTCGATCACATGCGCCCCCGGCGCGATCTGGAGGGGGCTGTCCTCCCGCGAAGAGTCCCGCCTATCGCGATCCGCGATCTGTGCCTTGATGATCTCGTAGTTCACTTCGAAGCCCCGGTTTTCCAACTCCTGGGCTCGTCTCCGCGCCCGCTCCTCCAGAGACGCCGTCAAAAAGATCTTTACGGGGGCGCCGGGCGCGATGACGGTCGTGACGTCACGCCCCTCCAACGTCATTCCACCCTCCTTGACCAAGGCCTTTTGCCGTTCTGCCAGCACCCGCCGAACGGGAGTGTGAGCACTGAGGGCACTCGCCAATTCCCCGATCTCCATCGTGCGAATCTCGGCCGTTACGTCCTCGCCATCTAGAAGCACAGGCTGCGGGTCCCCGTCGCCGAAGGTGATCACGGTATCGCGGCCCAGTTCTCCCGCAGCCTCTCCATCGTCGGGTCCCAGCCCGTGGCGCTTTGCCTTGAGCGCTAGGGCGCGGTACATGGCGCCGGTATCCAGGTACTTGAGGCCGAGCTCTACTGCCAGCCGCTTTGCGACCGTACTCTTTCCCGCGCCTGCCGGACCGTC
Organism: Fimbriimonadaceae bacterium; assembly: GCA_035540435.1. Classification (GTDB taxonomy): domain Bacteria; phylum Armatimonadota; class Fimbriimonadia; order Fimbriimonadales; family Fimbriimonadaceae; genus DATLGQ01. The sequence continues at coordinate 1,898 of DATLGQ010000187.1, read as the reverse complement.
GATAGCGATGACGAGCTTAGTCAAGCGATAGACTCCTCAGCGCTTGTTCGAATCCCGGGAAGCTCGTGGCGATGCTCTCGGCGCCGCTGATCACGGTTTCACCGTCGGCCAACAGCCCGGCAACGGCGAAAGACATGGCGATACGATGATCTCGTTCTGCATCGATGTGCGCGCCCCGGAGCCGAGTGGGACCCTCGATATCCATACCGTCTTCTCTGGTTTCGATCTTTGCTCCCATCCTTCTGAGGCCTTCTGCCATCTTGGTGATTCGGTCGCTCTCCTTGACGCGCAGTTCCTCGGCATTCGTTATGCGGCTGACACCTCGGCATTGGGTCGCAAGCACCGCCAGGACCGGCAGCTCGTCGATCAAGCGCGGGACGAGGTCGCCGCCTATCTCGAAGGCCCGCGGCTCGAGATTCGACGTGACGACCAGGTCCGCCACCGGCTCGCCCATTTCCTCTTGATGATTCTCGCGCGCCACATGGATCCCGCACTGAGAGAAGACCTCCAAGATGCCCGTGCGTGTGGGATTGACGTTCACGTCCGCCAGCCGAACCTCCGCATGTGGAAGCAGCGCCGACGCGACCAAAAAAAACGCTGCGCTGGAGATGTCGCTTGGGACGCGAAACTCGAACGGCTCCAAGACCTTCTCTCCGACGATGCCCACCCCGCGCCGCTTATCCTCCATCACCTGCACCCCGAGAGCCCGAAGCATCCTCTCGGTATGGTCTCGGCTCTTGCTTGGTTCGAACACCCAGGTTTCACCGCTTGCCCGCAGGCCGGCCAGGAGCGTACAGCTCTTGACCTGTGCGCTTGCGACGGGGCTTACATAGTCGATTCCCACGAGATGGTCGGAACCTTTGATCCTGAGCGGGGCGGTCTCCCCCTCGACGACCGCACCCATGAACCTCAGCGGCTCGGCGATCCGCTGCATCGGTCGGCGGCTTAAGGATTCGTCCCCGATAAGCGTCACCGTCAGCTCGCGGCTCGCCACGAGCCCAGCGAGGAGCCTCATCGTGGTGCCGCTGTTGCCGCAGTCGAGCGGCTCGTCTGGTTGCCGCCAGTTCCACACCGGCGAAAGCCACACGTCATCGCCCACCTGCTCATAGTGCAAACCCATCTGGGCCAGGCATCCGAGGGTCGCGTCGCAGTCTTCGCTCCTGAGCGGTTGACGAACGAGGCTAGCTCCTGATGCGATCGAACCCAGCAGGTACGCCCGGTGGGTGAGCGACTTATCGGATGGCGCGCGCAGATCCCCCTTAAGCGTCCGCACCGGCGTGACGGTCAAGGTCATGATCCCCCCCTTCGATCACGAGCTTCGAAAAGCCGCTCCAGCCCGCCGGTGTCCCCCGCTCGAAGCCGCCCAGCGTCCTGTTGGAGGCGTCGGCCCAGTGTCTCGGCCGCATCGGCCACCGCGGGGGCGTTGGCCCGCAGGATCTGAATCCAGAGCGCCGGATCCGCCGCTGCAACTCGGGTCAAGTCCCTCCAAGAGCCTGCGGCAACCTCGGGAAACGGGAGTGCGCCGCTGAGGTCGAGCAAATGGAGGGCCAGGAGGTGGGGCAAGTGGCTCAGCAGCGCCACATGCCGATCGTGCTCCTCAGCGCTCATGATCAGCGGTTTGGCCCCGATGCTCCGAACGACGCTCGAGAGGGTCTCAACGGCGGAAGGGCCCCCCGGACACAAGAGCCAGTACGCGCCTAGAAACAGACTGGCTTCCGCCGCGCCCAATCCACCCGACTCCTTCCCTGCCATGGGGTGACCCCCCACGAAGCGATCGTCGCCGATCCTGCTCATCACCGTTCCCTTGACGCTTGCCGTGTCGGTGACGACCGGCACGCTCGCCGGCACCTGCGAATAGGCTTCCACGACGGCGTCCGGAGGCACCGCCAGAAACACGA
>DATLGQ010000186.1:0-4539 GCA_035540435.1 Fimbriimonadaceae bacterium | reverse complement strand
GTGTTGGGTGTTGGGTGTTGGGTGTTAGGGTGTTGGGTGTTGGGTGTTAGGGTGACTGTAGATGGGGTCGCCGACGACGACATGCGCTCCCTCTCAGCCTCGGTGCGGGGGAAGTGGCCCTCCCGGGCCTCTTCCAGATCTTACCGACTTCAGGTACAATGAGATGCATCCTCCTTGAGGGAAGTCTGAGCTTTCTCTTCGGCATCGTGGCCGGAGGCAGACAAAGGAGACCCATGGTTTATCGACCGATCCGCTACGAGCAGATGATGCAAGCCGCCGAAGGCTACGATGTGCGCGCGAGGCGCATGTTTGGGGGAATGGGCGTCTACACGGGCGAGAAGATGTTTGCCTTCCTCTATGGCGAGGAAATCGGCCTCAAGTTGGCCCCTGAGGATGCTGCAGAGGCGCTCAGCCTGCCAGGCGCCGGCCCCCTGATCCCCGAGCCCGGCGCCGAGCCTATGCGTGAGTACGTGAAGATGCCGCGCGAAGTGCTCGACAACGTCGAGACCTTCACCTACTGGGTGGAGAAGAGCGCAACCTACGCCCTTCGCAAGAAGGTCCACTAACCCCAGATTAGGTCCGGCCGCACGACGATCGTTTCATCTCGGTCGGGGCCAACGCTGACAATGGCCACCGGCGTGCCGGTGAACTCGGCCATGTGGTCCAAGTAGGCGCGCGCTTGCGTGGGCAAGTCCTGAAGGCTTCTGGCTCGTCGGAGGTCCCCACTCCAGCCGGGCAGCTCCCTGTAGTTCGGAAGGCACTGCGCGAAGTCGTGCGAGTCCGAGGGAACGTGCTCGATCCGATCGCCCCTTAGCTCGTACGAGTCGGCCACCTTCACCTTCTCAAAGCCGCTCAAGATATCGAGCCGGGTCACCACCAGACCGCTCAGCGAATTGAGGCGCGCGCTCTGCCGCAGAACGACCAGGTCGAGCCAGCCGCAGCGGCGGCCACGCCCCGTGGTGGTGCCGTATTCCTTGCCGTGTTGGCGGATCCACTCGCCCACGTCGTCGAGCAGCTCCGTCGGGAACGGACCTGCACCCACCCGCGTGGTGTAGGCCTTGCAGACGCCGAGTACCGAATCGATGTGGCGTGGGCCGATACCCGTTCCAACGCACGCGCCGCCGGCGACCGGGTGGCTGCTGGTCACATAGGGATAGGTTCCCGAATCGAGATCGAGCATGGCCCCCTGCGCGCCTTCGAAGAGCACCCGCTTGCCGGCCAGCACCGCCTCCTGTACGAGCACATCGGTGTCTCCCACGAAGGGCCGCAGCCTCTCCGCGTACGCCGAGTACTCGTCGAGCAAAGGCTGGAGCTCGATCGGTGGCTCGCCGAACATCTCGAGGAGCCGATTCTTGTACGTGAGCACCTCCCTCAATCGGGTTGGGAAGATGTCGGGCCGGATCAGCTCACCCATCCGGATGCCGAAGCGGGCGACCTTGTCCTGATAAGCCGGCCCGATGCCGCGCGAGGTGGTGCCGATCCGGTTCTCGCCCCGCGCCTCCTCCTCCAGCCGGTCCAGCATCCGGTGGTAGGGGAACACGACGTGGGCTCCGCTGCTGATCTTGAGCTGGCCAAGATCGCCCTTTTGGGCTTGGGTCCTCTCCAGCTCCTCCAGCAGCGCCTTCGGGCATACCACCATGCCGCTGCCCACGATCGCGGTCGTGTTCGGGTGAAGGATGCCGGCCGGAAGCAGGTGGAACTTGAACTCCTGCTCGCCGATGATGACGGTGTGCCCGGCGTTGTTGCCGCCGCTGTAGCGCACAACGAGGTCCGCTTGGCCGCCCAGAACGTCGACCAGCTTCCCTTTGGCCTCGTCGCCCCATTGGGCGCCGACGATGACGAGTGTTGGCATCGCTGCTTCTCCTTCGGGGTGGGCCGAAAAACAGAAAACCGGCGCATCCCGTGTCGAGGATCCGCCGGCCCCTTAGAAGCCGTTGAGCCTTATCTCAACATTCCCCATTCTACCTCCACGAGGCGGGGTTGTTCCCTTTGCAGAGAGGCCCTTGCCCTTTTCTATGTGTCGTGATATTGTTGTTTCAATGAAGACAAGTCATGCTTTCAAAACCGTAGCCCCCCCTTGATCCTGTTCTCCGTACTCATGGCTTCTATCCTGATCAAGCTGGTGAATGAGGAACAGACCACTTCGTTGCTCCTGAACTCCGCAATTTCACTTGGAACTTGGACCCATTGGCTCTACTACGGGATCATCCTGATCGAGACGGCGACTGTTGCAGGGCTCCTCTTCCGCCGATCCCGAGCCACGGCCGCGCTGTGTGCCTCGTTCTTCTTCGCATGCGGTGCGAGCTATGCGATGTGGCGAATCGCGACGGGTGAGACACCTCCCTGCGGCTGCTTTGGCGCCCTCGCCTTGCCGAACGGCTCGCTGCTCGGCTTGAACCTCGTGATGTTTGGAGTGAGCGCGTCCATGTATGCGCGCCTCAAGCCGCTCTCGCCCGCATTCGAATGTCCCAGGTTCCTTGCTCCCGCTGCGCTGAGCTTCACGCTGCTCTTGGCTGGCAGCTTGGCCTTTGCCGACATCATTGCGGAAGGCTGCACCTCTGGCGGCGACTGCGTGAAGGGCTTTGGGTGCAAGCTGATCGCCAGTTCAGGCTCGCATTCATGCCCAGCTGGCGGGGGATCGGTCCAATACGTAGCTAACCGGTATCACAAGAACGTTCCGAAGATAAGGTACGTCTGCGATGGAACGGTGCCCGGCTGCGCGAACAATGGATTCGCCATCTGCTATACGTACACGATTTCCGCTAACTCCGACTGCTCCGATCCTGACACGACTCTGAACTGCGGATCACTCAATCACTGCAACCCATAGGAGACGATAAGAGATGCAGATACTATTGCGCCTCATATTAGCTGGCTGTACGATGGTCGCCTCCACCTACCCCGTCCTTGCGCAGGACGAAAGTGTAGCTGCGATCTCCAGGGAACTCGAGTCATTCTCGCAACGGTTCTCCTCCGTTCGAATGCAGGTCACCGAGAAACGGAGTGTCCCACCCAACCCAGACAAGACCTCGCAGTGGATTTGGGCAACCGACGGGAAGCGCTACTACCGCAAGATGACCCTCGATGACGGCATCACGCAGGAGGAAATCTTCGATGGAGAACGAGAGCACCAAGTCATGTCGCCGCCTCCCTCGACCAATGCGAAGCCCTGGGTCTTGGTGGGCGATGTGACCAGCCTGGCTGGGGGAACGCATCCTCTCGAAGGGACTTACATGCTGAATGGTGCCTGGATCGGGGACATCTTGGCCACGGGACGCTTCAAGGTCGTCGGGGAAGAGGCTCATCCCAAGTTTGGGAGGATCGTCCTATGCCGCGGCACTGATGACAGCATGCGCCCGGTCGAACTGGACTTTGCCATTGACCGGGGAGCAATCTGCATCCGTGCCCTGTTTGAACGCGGCAACACGGTCAAGCAGATAGAGGTATCCGAGATTAGTGAACACCGGGGCCTCTACCTACCGAGCGATCTCACCGCTAGGATTTTTGTCGCTCCGACGGGCAAGCGCGAGTTGGCCCGTTCGAGTCACATGACCGCTAGGGTGGTTGGGGTGAACGATGTGCCAGAAGAGATGTTGACGTTCTCTGGTTTGCCGGAAATGGCGGATGTGACAAACCGAGACTCATTCAGACAGTACAAGGTTTTGGGCGGGCAACTCGTGGAGCTTCACCAACCGATCAACCCTCGTCGCCTACTCCCGGCATGGGCGTTCATCATCGGCGGCGGGTTCGTGATCGTGAGCGGGGCCTACTTTGTGCGGAGCCGCATCTTGCCGCGCCGTCGAGGCTAAGGAGACTGCTCTAAAAACACCTTGTACGGCCCGATGCCAACGGCCAGGAACATCGGTGCGAACAGCCCCGTGAGGTGGTTGCCGGCGACGAAAGATAACTCCTGCCCCGCCTCCAGGCGCAGGGTCCGCTTCTGTGTATAGAGGGTGTTCGTGACCTTCAGCTCGTGCTCCCCGGGCGCGACCGAGAGGCGAACTGCCCGTCCGAACTGGAGGTTTGCCACGAACTTGCCGTCGAAGTAGACCTCCAGTCCGCGCACTTTGATATCACGCGGGCTGTTCCGGTTCACTACGATCGTAGCTAGCGCACCCTCGGCAAGAGACGACATGCCGCCGTTCTACCCCTCGGAAGGAAGCCCGGGGGCGGAACGCGAATCTGATGGCGTGGCAAGCGAAAGATGGTGGCAGGGCGTGCAGCGCTACCAATGGACGGTCTTGATCGTCGCGTGGCTGGGCTGGACGTTCGACGTCATGGATGCGGCCTTCTTCAACCTCGCCAAGCAGCCGATGCTCACGGAGCTCATGGGAGCGGGCGTCTACAAGGAGGTTGGCCAACGCGTCGAAGGCAACATCCAGATGCTCTTCTTCCTGGGCTGGGCCATCGGCGGGCTCCTCTTCGGCGCCCTCGCGGACCGGATCGGGCGCACCCGCACGATGGTGATCACGATCCTGATCTACTGCGTGTTCACTGGCGCCACAGCCCTTTGCGCGACCTGGCAGCAGGTGGCGATCG
>DATLGQ010000185.1:0-6627 GCA_035540435.1 Fimbriimonadaceae bacterium | reverse complement strand
GTTCTATTTACCGCATTGCGAACCTCGGCCTTTTGCGTCTGCCAGAGAAGGAGATGAAGACCGGCGAGACGTGGAACCACGAGTTGAAGGGCGACCCAAAGACCGGCGCCGTCGCCGTCAAGGCTACTTACACGATCGTTGGGCCGGAGAAGATCGGTGAGCACGAGACGGTGAAGGTCAAGTTCGACGTTTCCGAGACGGAAGGCGCCGAGAAGGCCAGCGCCGCCGGCCATGTCTGGATCGACACCAAGACCGGGCTGATGGTCCAGCAAGAAGCGGAGTGGAAGAACGCTCCGTTCCCTGGGGCGCCAGGTCCGATCAGCGCCAAGATCCACATCGTCAAGATCTAGCTCTCGTGTGGAGGGTGATGATGCCCTCACCCCCGGCCTACTTCACCATCCCGTTGAGCCTCACGCGCGCCTGATCCGCGAAGGGGCTCATCGGGTACCGCCGAATGACCTCCTGGTAGGTGTGCACCGCCCGGTCGCGCTGACCCAGCCCCATCTCGCATAGCAGCGCCGTCCGAAACAGCGCCGCCTCCACATCCTCTGGACGAGAGGCGGAATCTCGCACGACCGCGTCGTAGAGCCTCAGCGCGGTCAGCAGATCGCGCTCCCTTTCGAGCCTGCCCGCCACGTCCAGCAGATAGCGAGCCGGCACCGCTCCAGGCGTCGTCGACATGGCCGCCAACATGGCGCCCGTCGACTGGGGCGGCAGCTCCGCGATGATTCTAGGCAACAGCCTGAAGTAGGCCTCCCGGCACTCGGCCTTCGGCCCCTGGGGATCGCGCATCGATCGGTGCATCCAGTGGGCCACCACCAGCGGATCGTGCGGGTTCGCCTTATGCATGGCCGCCAGCTCGTTGGCAGACAGAAGGGTCAGGTCTTTAGTTTCGGAGAAGGTCGACTTGGCCTCACTGGCCTCCGCCGAATCGCGGGTGGGCCTGAAGACGGCCGCGATCACAAAGCCGCCGGCGGCTCCACCCAGATGGGCGAGATGCCCCACTCCGCTGTACGCGCCGAGCAGCACCGCAAGCAGGAAGTCGGTGCCTAGGTACCAGAGCGCAATGCCCCACATGGGCACGGTAAAGACTCCGTGAAAAACCAGGCCGAACCAGTAGAAGACGTCGACCTTGCCAAACGGGAACATGTACAAGGCGGCGCCCATCACGCCCATAATCGCGCCCGAGGCGCCGATCATGGGCCGGTCCGGGTGGGCCAGGCCGAAAAGGAAGTGGTGCAGCAGGTCCCCGCACAGCCCGGCGGCGAAGTAGAGGATCGTGAACTTGAGCGTTCTTATCCGCCCTTCCACCGCAAAACCGAACAGGTACAGAAACCACATGTTGCCCAGCAGGTGGAAGATGTCGCCGTGCAAAAACATGCTGGTGAGCACGTGCAGCGCGTCGAAGTTGCTGCTCTTGAGCCCCCAGCGATCCACGACCGCCTCCCGCGCGATGAGGCCGTTCTCCGTGTTCAGGAAGAAGAAGACGCAGTTGAAGACGATCAGAATGCAGGTCGCGATCGGCAGGCTGTCGGGCGGATTCTTGCTTCGAATCGGCAGCAGCATCCGTACAGTGTACGACCGCTACTCGACCTTCGGGAAGGAGTCGTTCATCATTCTCTATTGGAACGCAGGATTCTCCTACCTCGTTGATAGTGACCAAGACGATGCTGTCCGCCCTCCTGCCTCTTATCCTTCACCAAGGCATCGCGGCTTTGAACCGCGCTTATCCGGATAGCTTTTCGGAGGCCGTGGCCATGGAGTGGCGCTCCGCCGAAACCCCCGAGCACCGGTACTCTAACCAGAATCGGCTCCGGTCCTTCGGCCGGCGGAGGATGTCCTCGCGGGAGGCACATGACCTTCACCGCCCCTTCCCCCTCGGGCGATACCGCATAGCGGCGGTCATGCCTTGGATTGGCAACAACGTCTGGATCTCCGCTGCAACCGCGTCGGAGGCCGACCTCGGGCGATATCTGCGAACAGAAGATCCGAAGCTCAAGTGGGCCGCAATTGCCGAAGTCGCCTTTCGCCGCTCGCAAGCACTCGCGCCCGAGCTGGAGGCCCTGGCAGCCGAGGGCTGGGCTCCCGCCGCCTTCGCTTTGTCCGAGATCAGGGCGGACAACACGAACCTGGCGCGAAGACTCGTAACCAGCAGGCACGGGAGTGTGCGCCTCTGGGCCGCCTACACTTTGGCGGTCGAAGGGAATGCAGCCGGTAGATCGACCCTATGGCAGTACCTGCGTGCGGAGCAGCGGGTCCACCGCCCGGATCGGGGGCTTACGCGCACGGATGTGGCGCGCGCGCTATTGCCGTTTGAGGCGAACGATAGGGATCGCCTGCTCGAGCTCTGCGCCCTCTCGCAAACCCACCGCTTTACCCAACACCTTGGCCGACTGGGAACGCCCGCCGCGACGGAGGCATTGGTGAGGCTCGCGTCCGAGTCCGACTACCACTCCAAATACCAGTGGGCCATCATGTCCCTCGCGCTCGGGCAAGACCCCATGCACCATCTGCGGCGTATCGAGAAAACGGCCAACGCCGATGGGGCCCGCAGAGCCGCGACGGAGGCAATCGACAACCTGAAGTCGGGCTTGACCCCGGACCTGACCGAGAACCGAGCGCGATGGGTGAGAGCGGGAGCCGCGCCTATCGCCCCTAAGGGGGACTGAGTCAGCTACTTCGTCTCTTACTGGAGGCGCATCGGGAGGATCCGTAGCCGCCGGTTGGGGTCCTCGCCCACGCTCTCGCTGGCGACTCGCCGCGCCTCGGTGACCTGATGCTGCATCTTGCGGATCGGCGCCGGTTGCGGCGAGAGCTCGTAGGGCTTCCCGGTCTGCTGCACGATCTCGATGCCCGACAAGACCTCATCCATCGCTTGCGCCTCGAACTCGCGCGACTCGGAAGAGCCCTTCACGATCTCGTCGAGAGCCCCCGCGATTTGGGAGAAGGTGTTCGACTTGACGACCACCGTGTTGATCGGCTTGCCCGCCATGTCCCGCAGCTTCTTCGGCTTGTTCTGGTAGGTGCTGCGAATGGCCATCACCGCGTCGGCCTGCGAGAGGTCGGTGCAGACGTAGGCGGGCGCGCGCTTCTCGCGGATCGCCCGCTCGAGGCGGGTCCGGGCGATGCCGTAGGGGAAGATGCGGATAAGGTTGGGCTGCGGCTGAGGCCGATCCTCCTTCGGCTTCTCTTCCTGCTGCGGCGTCCGAGCCAGAGCCGGAAACTTCTGGTTGAAACCAGGCTCCTGAAGCTCCTTCGTCTCCTCGTCCTGCACCACCTCGACCTCGCCCGCGCCGGTGCGCACCCGGATCTCCGGCTTGGGGGGTACTCCCCGTAGAATCAGGTCGACCGTCTTCTGCACGTTGTGGTGCACGGCCAGGCGGTCGAAATCGAGCAGCTCGATGACCACGTCGAAGGTAGGCGGCGCCTTGCGCTCCAGCACCGTCTTCTGGGTCCCGCGCCGCCGCGCCTCGTCGTCCGAAAGCGTCACCGCCTGGATGCCTCCGATCAGGTCGGCGAGCGTGGGGTTGAGCATCAGGTTTTCGAGGGTCTGGCCGTGAGCCGTGCCCACCAGCTGGACCCCTCGCTCGGCGATCGTGCGGGCTGCCATGGCCTCGGCCTCGGTCCCGATCTCGTCGATGACGATGACCTCCGGCATGTGATTCTCGACCGCTTCGATCATGACCGCATGCTGCTCGGCCGCGACCCGGACCTGCATGCGCCGCGCACTGCCGATCCCGGGGTGGGGAATGTCTCCGTCACCCGCGATCTCGTTGGAGGTATCTACGATAACGACGCGCTTCTCCACCTCGTCAGCGAGCACCCGCGCCACCTCGCGCAGCTTGGTGGTCTTGCCGACCCCCGGCTTGCCCAGCAGCAGGATCGAGTTGCCCGACCGCACGATGTCGTCGATCATATCGATCGTGCCTTCGAGTGCGCGGCCCACGCGGCAGGTCAGGCCCACAACCTTGCTATGGCGGTTACGGATGGCGCTGATGCGGTGCAGCGTGCGCTCGATGCCGGCGCGGTTGTCGCTGCCGAAATCTCCCACCGACTTGACCACGAACTCCAGGTCCCGCTCGCTGACCACGATGTCTTCCCAGCGCTCGACACGGTTCCGATAACGCGCCTCGGCGGGCCGGCCGTAGTCGAGTACGACTTCGATCAGGTTCTCGAGGGCGTTGTTGCGCTCCAGACGCTCGCGCACGGACGCGGGGAGAACCTCGAGGAGTTCGGAGATGCCGTCAGTAAGGAAGGACATGAAGTTGCCAAGGAGAGGGATCGCGTGAGTGCGAGCCCTACATATTCTACGACGGCAGAATCAGCAACGCTGCTTCAATCGAGACAGCGTCAGGCGCGGTAAAGATCAACAAACACTAACTCCTATGAGTCTCTCCACCCAGCTGCACGGCGGGTCCAGGCCCAACGCGCCGCGAAGCAGTGCCAGAACCTGCTGGTCGGCTGAAGCCAGCGATCGCGGGAGCTTAAATCCTCGACAGGTCCTGCAGCACGATATCCACTTTCTTCGTATTGCCTCGCGACCACACGGTCACGTTCACCCGATCGCCAGGACGTTTGTCGTTCAAGGCCGTGATCAGTCGCACCGGCTCCGTCATCTTCACCCCGTTCACTTCAAGCAGCACGTCCAGCTCTCGTAGACCCGCTCGCTCCGCCGGGCTCCCCGGCTCCACCCGACGTATCAGCAGCCCGGTCGATGGCGGCTCGGCGCCCACCATCTCCTGCAGCTCGCGCCGCGCCTCGGCCACCTGGAGCACCGGTCGCTGATAGGTGGTGACCCCGAGTCCTCCGTATCGCACCCGGCCATGCTTGACGATCTCATCCACCACCTGCTTGGCCCGATTGATCGGGATCGCAAAGCCGATGCCGATGCTACCGCCCGTGTTGCTGGCGATCACCGAGTTGATGCCGACCACCTGCCCCCTAGCGTTGGCCAGCGCACCGCCGGAGTTGCCCTGGTTGATAGCGGCGTCGGTCTGGATGCCGTCGATGAGGATCGAACCGCCACCAGGGGCGATCGTGCGGCCCAGGCTGCTCACCACGCCCACGCTCACTGTGTTCGAGTAGCCGAGCGGGTTTCCGATGGCCAGCACCCACTCACCCACCTGGAGAGCCGAACTGTCGCCAAGCTCCGCGGGAGTGAGGTTCGGCGCGCTCACCTTCAGCACCGCGAGGTCGGAGCGTGGGTCGCTCCCAACCACTGTCGCCCGGAAGCTGCGGTCGTCCGAGAGCCGGATCTGAACCGCGTCCGCTTGCGCGACCACATGGTGGTTGGTCAGGATGTAGCCTTCGCGGCTGATAATCACGCCCGACCCGGTGCCTGTCTGGGCGACGTTCGTCTCCTCCTCGTCCCAGTAGCTCCGGCGCATGCGGTTGAAGCGGTCCACGCTCACCACCGAAGCCGTCAAGCGCTTGGCCGCAACCCGGAAGTCGGGCACCTCCTGGGTCGGTCCCTCGTACTGCACCGGCTTGACGTAGGTCGGCGCATCCTGGGCCTGGAACACGGACCCGCCCCGGTTCTCCCACCACTTCTGGAACTGGATGGCCGAGAACACGGCGACGAAGCAGGCGACGAAGACCACTAAGGCTGAGGAGATCTTTTTCATGGCACTACCCGGCGCGGGACGCGCACGTGTGTTCGACCGCGCGGCCTGCGTCCGTGTTTTACTACGCCCGGGCGGCGCGCCTGGCGCGGAAGGTCCCAGAGGAAAAAACGCCCCGCCTTGTGGGCGGGGCGAGCGTTGGACCAGTAACTCCCGAGTTTCTTAGCGACTCGGGTTCTCGGGAAGAAGGCGTTGGAGCTTTCGGTAGCCCCAACGCTCCAAAGCTCTTACCCCCCGAGCTTCTGCCTCCGCAGGAACGTCGGGATGTCCAGATCGATCTCATCGAGCTGAATCGGCGCCGGCGTGACCGGCCTCGGGCCCGGTGCCTGAGACGCCGCCTGCGGGAAGACCTCGGCATCACGGTTCAGGGACTTTCCCACCGAGGGGTCCATGCCCGCTGCCAGCAGCGTGATCTGCACCTGATCGTCCGCCTGGTCCCGCATCACGTGGCCCATGATGATGTCGGCCTCCTCCGCGTCCGTGAACTGGAGGATGTACTCCATGGCGTCGTGCGCTTCACCGATCGAGAAGTCGGGACCGGCCGTGATGTTGATGAGCAGCCGCTTGGCGCCCTGGATGTTGGTCTCCAGCAGCGGGCTGTTGGTCGCGTTCTGCGCCGCCATTCGCGCCCGATGGTCACCGATGCCACGCCCAAGCCCCATCAGCGCGACGCCCGCGTCCGACATCACCGATCGCACGTCGGCGAAGTCGACGTTGATGATGCCGGGCAGGAGGATGATATCGCTGATCCCCTGCACGCCCTGGCGCAACACGTCGTCGGCGGCTGCGAAGGCCTGCTGCATGGTGGTCTTCTTCTCCACCACGCCGATGAGGCGATCGTTAGGCACCGTAATCAACGTGTCCACGTGCTCTTTCAGCCGGGCCGCGCCCTCTTCCGCCAGCCTGCGCCGCCGCGGACCCTCGAAGAGGAACGGCTTCGTCACCACGCCCACGGTCAGGATCCCCATCCGGCGCGCCATGTCCGCGACGACCGGCGCCGCCCCGG
>DATLGQ010000184.1:0-2448 GCA_035540435.1 Fimbriimonadaceae bacterium | reverse complement strand
AATGATGCCTCTCGGCGAATCATGGCTGCCGCTATTGCGCCGTAACGCGGAGACCAGGACGCGCTGGTGACCACTCCCGCATCCGGCCTGGAAGCGTGGGAGACGATAGCTCCCTGTTCGAGCACCTCCTCCGACAGCAGGGCCATCCAGGTGCGGTTGGTGTGGCCACGCGCGTGCAGGCGCATGAGCACCTCTTGGCCCAGATAGCAACCCTTCGAGTAGCTCACGTTCCGCACCTCGAAAGCGTCACCGAGTTCAGGGGGGAGGGTCCGGCTGTCGATGTCCCGGCCCATGAGCGGAATGCCCGCCTCCAGGCGCGCTACATCGTAGGCTTCGGGTGTGATGGCCGGCAGCGAAGCCGCGATCTTGGAGGCGGCCTCGGAGGCCGCGAGCAGATCCCAGCCGCCATAGCCGGTGCGATTGGAGCGCAGGCATACCACCGGCGCGTCTTCGTAGCGCGAATCTCCCGCGTCGAGGCTGGGCAGGGGTAAGCGGTCCGTCAGCTCGCGGGTGGCTTCCGGGCCCTGAATGCTCAAGAGCCGGAGTTCATCCACCAGCCGTGCCTGAACGTCTTCGAGAATCACCATTCTGCGGCAACGATCCATGACGGCAGCCGCCGCGGATTGCGAGGTCGTGATGAGGATCCGGTCCTGCAGCGCCCAGCCCCAGCAGTCTGCCTCGATCTGCCCGGTCACGCTGACGAAGCAGAACTGGGCGTGGGTGCCGGTCGTGAAGCTTCGCAGATCGTTGGTCACTTGGCCCTGAAGCCATCCCTTTCGATCGTCCCCCCGAAGCTCGATAACAGCTAGGTCGAGATGGTCGAGCACCCCGCACGACTCCCGCAAAAGCTCGTAACTCGCGTCCAGAGCACTGGAGGTGACAGCTTCCCGTTGCGCTTCCAAGTGGGTCCCCCGTTAGGCAAAATGAACGCCGTGCATGACGGCGACAACTCAACATACGTCGATGAGCCCGGGGTCGTGGCGTGAAGCTCGATCCGCTGCTGGCCGGGCTGGCATTGGCGGGGTTGTACCTCTTGGGCTCGGGCGAGATCAGAAAGTTCGAAAGGCTGGCTGCCGAAGAGATTCGCTCGAAGCTTGGGGGTGACCGTGCTCGGGTCGACGTAAGAACTCAACTCAACGGCCTGTTCGGCGCGTTCTCAGGCGACCTTCGCCGGGTCACCATCACCGCCTCCGACTTCGAAACCGACGCGCTGCCTCTCTTTACCGAGCCCGAGCTGTCCAAGCGGGGAAGAGTTCGGGAGCTAAGGATCTCGCTGCGCAACTTCAGGTTGGCCGGATTGCGAGTAGACGCTCTCGAATCCAGCATCCCCGACTGTCGCTTCGACCTCGGACTGGCCATGAAGCGTCGCATGATCAGGCTCAGCCAGAGCGGCGTCGGCACCGGCACCGTGCGGCTTCTGGATCGCGATCTGGAGGCCTTTATCTTGCGCAAGTTCAAGGAGATCAAGCGGGTTCAGGTGCGCATCGAGCCAGGGAAGGTGTTGGTGGAGGGCTATGGCGAGTTCCTGATCATCAAGACCAACTTTTCGGTGGAAGCCAAGCTGAGCCCGCTGAACAAGACCCAGCTCGTACTCACCGACGCCATCATCCTCTTCGACGGACGAGAGGCCGATGAGCACTCCCGCCGAGTGCTGCTCGAAACGCTCAACCCGGTGGTTGATCTGAGCAAGGACCTGGGCTTGTATGATGCGGTGGAAATGACGGACGTGGCTTTGCGAGAGGGCTTTCTCGAAGCGCACGGACGCACTCGCATACCAGTCAAGCCACCCGAAGGGAACGATCTGCTCCTCATGGTGCCTTCCTCACGATCAATTCCCGCCCGAACGTCGTCAAAGGCTTGATGGGCGGGCGTGCGCCCTGCCACGACGAGAAAGGGAGAGAACAGATGTACAGATCGACTTCGTATGGCTATGAGGACCAGAACTCCTCATCCCTCATGCCCTTCCTGATGGGCTGCATGATCGGGATCGGCGTGAGCGTGCTCTACTCCGCGGGCCGAAACAACCGGCTGGGTGCGGGCGTCGGCAACGTCATCCACACCGTCGAAGATAAGGCTGTCCAGGCCAAGGACACGATCGTCCAGAAGGCTGCCGACATCAAGACCAGCGTCGCGGAGCGGGTTGGCGGCCACAAGGACGGCCAGACCCACATGCCCGACGCCATGCCGGCAGGCACCGGCGGCAACACCGGCAAGCGCAAGAGCGAGACCGGCTCGACCAACGCCTAGCGACGATCGGCGGGGACCGCAGCGCCAGCCCGATATGAAAGCCGGGTGCTTGGCACTGTCGGGACATGCCGTTGAGCCGCCTCTCATCAACTGGAGAGGCGGCTCAACGGCTTGTGATGGCCTCCCCCTTGCCAGGGGGAGGGAAGGCTGGGGGTTCCGGCGCTTGTGATCGCCTCCCCCTTTGCCAGGGGGAGGGAAGGG